>NZCC01000034.1 GCA_002688175.1 Chromatiales bacterium | reverse complement strand
TAACAATAAGTGAATGATTAAGTTCACGAAATCAATTATTATTCAGGTGCTCGATAATAATCCGACGCCGATCATTATCGTCGCTGCGCGCAAGCCCGGGTTGCCGGTCGTTTACATGAATCCCGCGATCGAGATTTTGATTGGCAAGGATGCCGCGGAAGTCATTGGTACACCATTTACGGACATTATGTTTGAAGGTAACTTGCCGGGGACCGCCGATGAGTGCGATGTGGGGCCGGTACAAAACACCGACTGTGCGGACCGGCAGAAATGGCGAGCGGGTGATGATTTGAGCCTGAGCCTCAATGTCAGAATGGTGCCATTGCATGATCGTCCCGGGCAAACGGGTTACTGGATGCTGAGTGTGGTCGGCGATGTGGTCCCACCGGGTGCTACCCAAGCTTATGAGTCAGCCGCGTTGCATGATGAACTTGTCGATGCCCGGCGGCAGATCAAAAGTCTGCAACGGATTGATTCACTGACCGGGTTGGCGAATCGGGCTGCTTTCGACGAATTGCTGGAGCGTGATTGGGCAATCGCCCGCAGGGAGAAACGTCAGATCGGAGTTGTTATATTTTCGGTTGATTGCCTGGCGGAGTACGGTGATATTTTTGGTCGTCATGCGACCGATGCGCTATTGCGCAAGGTAGCACATGCCATCAACGGTACCTTGCGACGGGTCGGTGACTTCGGGGCACGAATTGCCAATGATCGGTTTGCGGTACTGATCGGCGAACCGGATCAAGGTCATATTGAAACCTGCGTGAAGTGTATTGAAGCCAAGGTGCGCAATTTGGCGATTCATCATCCTCGCTCTACGATTTCACGTTTCATCAGTATTTCATATGGTTTGGCGTCAGAAGTGCCGGAGCGGAAGAAACAATCTGCAACATTACTTGATAAGGCAGTGAGTCATCTTGAAGCAGGGCATAAGTCGGCGGGAGTCCGGCAAACTGACGATGAGGCTGTTATCACCTGAAGCAGTCTCTGTAGGTGGGAGCGCCTTCAGTCACAATACTGCAGCTTGTTCAGCTGGTTTCAGCGCGCTCAGCTGCAGCGGCATGTACTTCAACGATACGGGTAATGATGCCGAATTGCGGGCCGTCGAAATAGTGTGTTGCCGATCCCCGGATGCGTCGTGTTTCAGTGAGTTTATGCGTGTCCGGAGTTTCGTTTGCACTTCTTTTGAATAAAAACTGTGCTTCTATCGGCGGGCTTATATCTTTAAGCGCCAGATCAATTTCAAGGTGCAGAAAGCGCCCTTTATAGAGCGTGACGGTTCCGGTGATGCCCGGGTCACCAATGATTGCCGGTGCAAAGCGATAGGGTTTTGCATTTTCGGTGTCGAGCGCAGGCTGTACCCAGCCCACATGTGCGATCGGTTCATAGGCATCGACCAGTTCGAGGCGCGCATAGATCTGGTTCAGGGTATGTGTGTCAGCGCGCAGTGGTACAAAGTAGGGGTAACTTGGATCCAGTTCGAGGAGTTGAAAGCTGATCGGCAGTCGGCTTGGACGTTTGTTCTGTGTGTCGGTGAGCATGCCAAGAGGTGCGGATGGTATTTGCGGTGTTTGCAACGGTATTTCCGCGAGCATCAGATTAAGTGGCGATACCTGAAAAATGGAAGCCGCAGCGGGTGTTTCCGGAGTATTGCGGCTCTGATCGATATGACGAAATACAATTAATTCGACCTGGTAGCGATCAGGCGCTGCGGGTATATCGACAGCGATTGAAGATTCTGCGCTAAGTATCAGTCCGGACAGGCAGATGATGCGGGTCAGCAGGCGGAGCATGTGATAATTTCCCGGTGTAGATCAGTCAGGTACGGATGAAAGCATATCAAGGAGCTGGGCCGCAAATCTGAATCTTTGCTCCGCATCATCAAGTTCTTCACTGATCCTCAGTCTTTGTTGACGATCCAGTGTGTATTTGGACGGTGCTGATTCTAGCATCCTGACCAGTGCAGCCGGGTCTACCGTGGTTGCCGGAGTGAATTCGATGAAACCACCGGATACGCTGAGTTCGAGCCGCCGAATACCGAGTGGATTGGCGCGTAGTCGAATTTCGGTGATGCGAAACAGATTTTTTGTTGCTTCCGGAAGTAAACCGAACCGGTCAATCAACTCGACCTGTAGCTGTTGGAGTTCATGTGGGTCGCGCGCGCTTGCAATTCGCTTGTAATGTACCAGGCGAAGATGAACGTCTGGCAGATAATCGTCCGGCAGCAGTGCCGGGACATGCAGGTTAACTTCGGCACCTGCATTCATGTCGATCTCAAGATTTGGTTCAAGCCCGTCACGGAGCGCCTGTACAGTCCTGGACAGCATCTCGTTGTAGAGCGAAAAGCCTATTTCATGAATCTGGCCGCTCTGGCCTTCGCCGAGTAATTCACCGGCGCCACGGATTTCCAGATCATGAGTGGCCAGTACGAAACCAGCCCCGAGGTCTTCAAGCGACTCGATCGCATCGAGGCGTTTCTGCGCATCTGCCGTCAGGCCGTCACGCGGCGGCGTCAGCATATATGCGAATGCCTGGTGATGGGAGCGACCGACACGGCCACGCAGTTGGTGTAACTGGGCGAGACCGAAGCGGTCTGCACGGTTGATGATGATCGTATTGGCTGAAGGAACATCAAGCCCGCTCTCGATAATTGCCGTACAGACGAGGATATGGAATCGCCGATGATAAAAATCACTCATGATGCGTTCGAGTTCACGTTCACGTATCCGGCCGTGGGCAAACTCAACTACGCCTTCAGGAATAAGTTCGGCGATTTTTTCCGCAATTTTTTCGATGTCTTCAATGCGGTTATGTACAAAATAGATCTGGCCCCCGCGTTTTATTTCCCGCAGGCAGGCTTCACGAATGATGCGCTCATTCCATTGCGTGACGAAAGTCTTGATCGACAGTCGAGCTTCTGGGGGGGTCGTAATCAAAGACAATTCCCGCAGGCTGCCGAGTGCCATATTTAGCGTGCGTGGAATCGGTGTTGCCGTCAATGTCAGAATATCAACTTCGGTTCGCAGTGACTTCAGGCGTTCTTTGTGGCGAACACCGAAACGGTGTTCTTCATCGATGATGACCAGACCCAGATCACTGAAGCCGACTGTTTTGGAAAGCAGGCGGTGCGTGCCGATGACGATATCGACGCGTCCGGTTGCTAATCCATCGATAATTTCATTGCTGGTTGCCTGGTTCTGGAATCGTGACAGGACTTCGATATTGATCGGCCAGTCGGCGAACCGGTCGATAAATGTGCGGTAATGTTGCTGGGCTAATAGTGTTGTCGGTACCAGGACTGCAACCTGACGGCTATTCGAAACGGCAACGAATGCAGCACGTAGCGCGACTTCGGTTTTACCGAAGCCAACATCGCCGCACACCAGTCGGTCCATCGGATCGCTGGTCGTCATATCGGTCGTGACTTCATCGATCGTACGGGCCTGGTCGTCGGTTGGTGTGAATGGAAAGGCGGCGGCAAAACGTTCGTAATCAACCGGGTCAATGTTGTAGCTGTAACCTGCGCGGGCCGCACGCTGTGAATATATATCGAGCAGTTCAGCGGCGACATCTCGAATTCTTTTGGCGGCTTTGCGTCTTGCCCGTACCCATTGATCAGAGCCGAGTCGATGTAGCGGTGCCTTATCAGGTGCCGCTCCGGTATAGCGTGAAATAAGGTGTAACGATGCGACCGGCACGTGCAATCGATCCCCGCCGGCATATTCCAGGGTGACGAATTCGGTCAGTGTATGGTCAATTTCAAGGTGGGTCAGGCCGATAAATCGACCGATACCATGTTCGGCATGCACGACGGGTGAACCGGGATGCAGGTTGGTCAGATCTCTTATCAGTGCTTCAGGGTCCTGAATGCGTCGTCGGCGACTGCGGCGCTTCGGTTTCTGCCCGAATAATTCCTGTTCAGTCAGGATTGCCAACGAGCTGGTGTGGCTACCAGCAGACAGGATCACGCCTTTTTCGAGTGGCGCAATCGTGATGCTGGATTGTGCCTGTGACGCGAGGAAGTCTGGCCACGACTCGACCGATTTAGCGGTATTTTGCTGGCGTAGTATGTCGGCCAATAGTTCACGCCGTCCGGCCGATTCGGCGCCGAACAGAATCCGGCCATCGTATTGGTCAAGAAACTGCAGCAGGCCCCGGGTGGATTCTTTGTCGTGCTGATTGATCAGCATGCCGGAGGGTGCTGAGACAGCCAGGTTGGTAAACGGAAAAGCATCGTCCTCAAGCGGGATTTCGTGACTCTCAAGCTGAAGTAATGCATGGGCTCGCAGGCCTTCCGCGTGGCGTTCAGGAGTGACGTACAGTTCTTCCGGCTCAAGTACGGGACGGTCGGGGTCGTCACAGGTTTGGCTATGACGTTCGCAGACCTGTTCCCAGGCATTGGCAAGGGCGGTCTCGATGTCATCGCAGGCAATAATCAGTGCATCATCCGGCAGGTAATCCCAGAAAGTTGCCATTTCATCAAAGAACAGTGGCAGATAGTTTTCGATGCCACCGGGTAGTCGGTGTTCTGTGACTTCGCGATAAATTATCGAACGAGCCGGGTTCCCTTCGAATCTCTGTCGATAGCGACGCCTGAAGGTACGCACCGAGTCCTCGTCAAGTGGAATTTCCCTGGCTGGAAGGGTATCGAGTGCCTCGATGCGGGTGGTTGATATCTGTGAATCAGGGTCAAACTCACGTAGCGATTCGACCTCATCCGCAAAAAAATCAACCCGGATCGGTGTGTCGTATCCGCCCGGAAAGAAATCGATAAGTGAACCTCGCACGGCATAATCACCGTGCTGGGAAACCTGCGAAACACGTTGATATCCTGAATCTTCGAGTTGTCCGCGAAATTGTTCCTGGGACAGGGGCTGGCCGGGTTGCAGCGTTATGCCTCGGCTCCTGAGGTGTTGTGTCGGCGGCAAATGCGGCAGCAAAGCCGAAACAGCCGTGATCATTAAAATCCCGGTCTCGCCGGACAGGCGGCGCATGGCGCTCATGCGTTGTGCAATCAGGTCCTGATGTGGACTGAAAGCATCGTATGGCAGCACCTCGAGGTCAGGAAACAGGTCAATGTCTGGCTGGTCGTGGCGAAAAAAATCGATTTCATGCGCCAGCGATTCAGCTGCGGCCACATTTCCGGTCAGGATCAGGATGTTTCGGTTGGTACGGGTCGCCAGTTCTGCAATGGCCAGTGCTTTTGCACAGCCGTAGACCTTTCCCCAGCGCACACGGTCGCTGGCCTTGTGAGGCATTGGCAGACTGTCGTTGACAAGAACGGGCGAGGGCATTCGAAGTTTGATCGGTAACTGGCAGGCAGGTGCGCGCGAGAGTATCCCATACTCGGAGCCGGAAGAAAGTCCGGGCCGAAGATCAGCTGATCAGTAACAACCTGATCAGTGTTTCACGACGGCGTGAATCACGTTGTGGTATTCGAAATAAACGACAAACGTCGAGTATTCCCAACGAGAAATAGGTGGGTCGCCAACAGAATTCCGTTTGATATCCGGCTTCCCCCATTTTGATTCGACAGTGTCCATGCTCATGCCACGATTCGGCCTTACCGTCATTGCCGCACTGGATTTGTCGATGTTCTCGATGATAAGTGATTCTGCAAAAGCGGTTGATAACGAACTCAGCGCTATTACCACAAGAAACGCCAGACATTTCTGCCGAACCATGACCATCTCCCAATGTATACTCAGCTAATTTTAACCTGTTCGAGTATACAGAGAAACGTCACGGTTTATGGACATGCCCTTGCAAATGGTGTATCAGGCCTCCGCAGCTGCGCGCGGTGTTATTGGGTGGCAGCAAAGATGATGCGACCGGTCGCACTATTTGTCGGTCTGCGCTACCTGCAGACGCAGCGAAGCAACGGTTTTGCGTCTTTCGTCAGCATTGCGTCGGTAATTGGCGTAGCGCTTGGGGTCGCGGCGTTGATTGTCGTGTTGTCGGTTATGAACGGGTTCGAGAATGAACTGCGTGTGCGGTTGTTGAGCCTGGCCGGTCACGCATCCATTAGTCCGCAGAAGACCCCGTTGCCATGGCGTGAAATGCGCCGGGCACTCGTCACCAACCCCGGGATAGAGGCGGCGGCACCATTCGTTGAGCTTGAAGCGATGCTGGCAAATGGGCGCAACCTGTCCGGAGCTCTGCTAACCGGGGTTGAGCCGGGTTTCGAGCAGGATATCTCGGCAGTAGGCCGACATATGCGCAGTGGTGCACTGGCCGATCTGCAGCCGGGGCAGAACACAATTATTCTTGGCCGTGCGCTGGCCTTGAAGCTGGGTGTTTACCTCGGTGATTCACTGACAGTTATGGTGCCGCGCAAGCAAGCGGCGGGCATTGGTCTGGATACATCACTGCGGCGATTCAGGATCGTCGGTATCTTTGAACTCGGATTGCGCGACCACGATGGCGTCAGGGCGCTCGTACATCTTGATAATGCACGTATTATGGCCGGGCTCGATAAGCCGACTGTTGGTCTGCGGATTAAAACCAGTGATATTTTTTCGGCACCACAGATCGTCAGGTCGTGGGTGCGTGACTGGACACCAGGTTCCGGGATCGAAGTCGCGGTACGCGACTGGACTCAGGACAATGCAACCTATTTTCGTGCCGTGCGTATCGAGAAAATCATGATGACCCTGTTGCTGTCTTTAATCGTCGGTGTAGCGCTGTTCAATATCGTTGCGACGCTCGTCATGGTGGTAATGGATAAACGGTCCGGTATCGCAATCCTTCGGACCCTGGGTTATTCACGTCGTACGATCGTGCAGATATTTGCGGTTCAGGGCATAGTGGTTGGCTGGGTTGGGGTCATTATCGGTGTAGCAATCGGCATCGTAATGACGAAGAATGTTGATCAACTCGCGCCGCGTCTGGAACAACTGTTCGGTTTCCAGTTCATGCCGGCTGATGTCTACTACCTGACATCCTTGTCAGCGGACTTGCACACCAGCGATGTTGTGTGGATTTCGGTTATAGCCTTGTTGATGACCGCCCTGGCAACCATTTACCCGGCCTTGCGGGCCGCCGGTATCGCGCCGGCTGAAGTGCTGCGTTACGAGTAAGGGTGTCAGGTTGATGTTAAAACCAATTGAGCTCGCAATCGCACTGCGTTATCTGCGCTCAAGAAATAAAAATCGCTTCATATCATTTATTTCGCTGACTTCCATTGCGGGGATTGGCATTGCTGTAGCGGTGTTAATTGTCGTGCTTTCGGTCATGAATGGTTTCGAGTATGAAGTTCGTGCCAGGATTCTGCAGGTTGTTGCCCACGCCGCAATTACCGGCATAGACGGCAGGCTTGAGGAATGGCCGCTGGTTGAAGAACTCGCAGCAGCTCACCCGGAAACGGTATCTGTAGCCCGGTTCATCAGTGGTCAGGGAATGCTGGTTGGCGATGCCGATATCAAGGGTGTCGAGGTGCGCGGCATTGATCCTGCTGCGGAACTGCGTACTTCGGGAATTGGTGATCTCATGCGACAGGGGCAACTCGAATCACTCGAGCCAGGTACGTTCAGGATTGTTATCGGCGGGGAATTAGCAGACATGCTCGGTGTCGGGGTCGGCGACAAACTGATCATGATGATTTCTCAGGGCGTTGTTACGCCTGCAGGACTTGCGCCGCGCATGCGTCGTTTTGAGGTCAGTGGAATTTTTACCGCCGGTATGTATGAATATGATCGTGGCCTCGTTTACGTCAATGTCGCTGACGCGGCACGTCTGTTCCGCCTCGGCGCTGCCGTGACCGGGATACGTCTGACTGTTGCGGATCCGCTCCAGGCTCCGGTCACCGTTCGGGTGATTGCCAAGACATTGGGGCTTGATGTGTTTATCACGGACTGGACCCGTCAGCATGCGAATTTTTTCCGTTCGATCCAACTGACCAAGTCGATCATCTTCGTCATCCTGCTGCTGGTTGTCGCAGTAGCTGCATTCAATATTGTCTCGACACTCGTCATGGTGGTGCGGGAAAAGCGTGCCGAGATTGCTATTCTTCGTACACTCGGTATATCACCGGCCGGTGTGCTTGGAATATTTGTGCTCCAGGGAGGCTTGATCGGTATTATCGGTACCCTGTTCGGTGTCGCGCTTGGCGTGGGTGTTGCGCTGAACCTTGATTGGATTGTGGCTGGTATCGAGCGCTTGATCGGTTTTCGCTTCCTTGCGCCGGATATTTATTTCATCAGCGATTTTCCGAGTCGGGTACGCCCCGGTGATGTCGGGCAAGTCGCCGGTATTGCCGTATTTCTCGCCTTTGTCTCAACGCTTTACCCGGCCTGGCGTGGTTCAGTCGCAGCCCCGGCAGAGGCGTTACGCCATGAGTGAGCGGAATAACCATCTTTGGACAGATAAGGTCAGGTACAGATGAATTCAGGAATGCCCGAGGCCGGGGACCCGGCGGTCCTGCCGCTCTATTGTCATGGACTGACCAGGCACTATGATGAGGGTAACCGCCGGCTGGAGGTCCTTAAGGGTGTCGACTTATCGGTCAGCCCCGGTGAGACGCTGGCGATTATTGGTGCATCTGGATCCGGCAAGACGACCCTGCTGCAGTTGCTTGGCGGTCTGGATAAGCCTTCAGCCGGTCAGGTGCAGATTCTGGGTCAGGATCTCAACAGCCTGAGTAATGCCGAGTGTGGTCAGGTCAGGAATCAATCGCTGGGTTTTGTCTATCAGTTTCATCACCTGTTACCCGAATTCACTGCTGTGGAAAATATTGCGATGCCATTACTGCTCCGTCGCAATTCGATTTCCGATGTGCAGGGGCGAGCGGAAAAATTACTCGAACGGGTTGGACTCGGCGAGCGGTTACGACACAGGCCTGGTGAATTATCGGGTGGTGAGCGCCAGCGGGTTGCCGTCGCGCGAGCACTTGTGACAGAGCCGGCAGTCGTATTAGCCGATGAACCGACTGGAAATCTGGATCATCGATCGGGGTTGCAAACCCTGGATCTGATGCTGGAATTAAACAAAGAAACCGGCACGAGTCTCGTTATCGTCACCCATTCGGCTGAAATTGCTGCACGCATGTCCCGGGTTCTGGAACTAGAGGATGGGGTATTGCGTGAGGTGGTTGCGCCGGATGGTGCCCGGAGTACAGGTTAACGGTTGCTGATGTGGCGGCGGCGGTAGCGTGCCGCAACAATGAGCCGCCACGTAACACTGACGGCTAAGTACCCTATCGAAGCGACAATCGTCGCAGTAATGAAGCAACCGAGCAGCAGCGGTTTCCAAATCGCGATAAAACCAGTTGTGACCCAGTCCCAGGATAATTCAATTGCAAAATTACGCGGTGGAATATCGAGAATCAATCGGCCGAGACCATATTCCCAATAGAATATGGGTCCCATCGTCAGAGGATTTGTGATCAACGGGGTGACAGCGGCGATCGGCATATTGACCCTTAGCATCAACGCGGCAAGTATCGCAATGATGGTCTGACCTGGCAGGGGCAGCAGGCCAATGAACAGGCCGATCCAGATTGCCCCGGCGACGCTCCTGCGATTCACGGACAGAAATGTTGGGTGAGCGGACAACATATCGAATGGGCGCAGGTACCACGGTTGTTCTTTCCGTAGATAACCGCTGGATACACGTCTGAAAAATCTTCTGGGCATTACCTAATATTCATCAAGTTTAGTCGGTACAGAATGGCATAAGCCGGGCAAGGCAAATGCCATTCCAGAAAAAAATCGCCAGGGCATGATTATCCAGTTTCTACGGCAAAGCGGAATATGGTTACGTTCACTATTCTGACTTCTGCGGCTATTTTTTTGCTCTGTTTCTGTGCTCCAGCGGGCCTGTTTTCAGTTTTTCCCGAGGTATTGTCGCTAGGCGTACTGCTGGCGGGGTTTTATGCGGGGCCGCGTGCCGTTGCCCTGTTGCTGCCGGTTTGCCTGGCGATATTGTCCGCAGCATGGGTCATCGAGGCACGGTTAGTGCCAGAGCTGCAGGGACATGATCTCAGATTGACCGGGGTTGTGTGTGATATTCCTGTGCTTGACCGTGGAGTGCAGAGATTCCTGTTGGTCATCGACGCTGAGGAGCGGAGTCCGGGTATCCCGGGCCGGGCTTTAGTCAGTTGGTACCAGTCCAAAACAATCGTACGAGCCGGTGAGCGCTGGCACCTGACGCTCAGGCTCAAGCGTCCGCGAGGAACCAGCAACCCGGCTGGCCTGGATTTTGAGCGCTGGGCTTTCATGCGTGCTTTAGGTGCTACCGGATACGTGCGTCGTTCGGTGGCCAATCGACGCTTGTCTTCTGCTGGAGCAGGCTGTGGACTGGCGGCCTTTCGCCAGCACATTGCCTTCGAACTGGAAGCGGCGCTCCCGGAGGGTGCAGCACTTGGTCATTTGCTGGCACTTGCTGTCGGAGTTCGCAACCGGCTTGATGATAACGATTGGCAGGTATTACGCCGGACCGGTACAGCACATCTGATGGCAATTTCCGGTTTACATATCGGTCTTGCAGCCGGTTTCGTATTCATTGGCGGCCGTCAATTGGGTCGCTGGTTATTGCTTGCACATATTGGCTGCCGGCCACTGGTGATGGCACGTGCGGGCGCATTGGCGGGTGCCGTGATCTATAGCGCGCTGGCCGGGTTTTCCGTGCCGACGGTGAGGGCAGTGGTTATGACCGGTACCGTGATCCTGTTAACCGGTTTGCGCCGTACGCTACCTCCCTCAGTCATATTGGCAGCCGCGTTGTATGTCATCCTGTGGGTCGAGCCATTTGCCATGCTGGGGTCAGGTTTCTGGTTGTCATTCGGTGCAGTTTTCGTACTGATGTTGTCCGGTTTTGGCGGAGTGCATTTCGTTGCCGAGCCCGGTTTGCGTGCGGTACAAGCGTGGCGCCGGTTTCGGCAGTTATTGCGAGCTCAATTGTGTATTAGTATTGGCCTGCTGCCGGCCACCGCCGTATTTTTTGGCCAGGTTTCCCTGCTTGCTCCGCTTGCAAACTTGCTCGTAGTGCCGTTGTTTGCCGTATCGATCGTGCCTTTATTAATGATCGGTGTCATTGCACTCAATGTGGCCCCGGCCCTGGCTGGTCCGGCGCTCTGGCTGGCTGACTTTATCCTCGCTAACCTGCTTTCAATCCTGGAAGGCATGAATCGCTGGACCCTGATACCAGTAGCGTTGGATCTGCCAAGGGTGTCCGGATTCGCTGCCGGAACTTGCATCATCATCGCTGCGGTGCTGATCTGGCCGCGGCCGCTCCCGGCCAGAATGCGGGTTGTCATGTTGTTACTCCCGATGCTGGCTTTTGGCGTAACACGCCATGAAGTACCGGCGTTACGTGTCATCATCATGGATGTCGGTCAGGGCCTGGCCATCTTGTTGCAGACGCCCGGATACGCCGTATTGTTTGATACCGGTCCCCGTTATCGCCACGGCGATGCAGGGCGCAGTATAGTGATTCCAGTTATGCGCCACTTTGGTGTCATGCAGCTGGATCACCTGATTGTCTCGCATGGTGATGCTGATCATGTCGGGGGTGCCCGGAGTGTTCTTGGCAGCTATCCGGACACTGGTTTTCTGGCCCCGGAACGGCTGGAGTTGCCTGCGGAGCATTTTCAGCTGTGTCGTGCCGGACAGAATTGGCAGCGAGACGGGGTTAGTTTTCGGATTCTGCATCCGGGGTTGGAAGCTGAATCCGGATCATGGTCAGAGAATGATGCGTCATGTGTACTGCTTGTACAGTCTGCGCACGTCAGTCTGCTTTTACCGGGTGATATCGAACGGCGTGCAGAACGCCGGCTCGTGGCCAGCGGTACGTTGCCGGCTGTCGATCTGGTTATCGCGCCTCATCACGGTAGCCGTACCTCTTCGACCCCGGCCTTTGTTGCGGCAACCCGGCCGGATTTTGTCGTATTTTCGGTCGGGCACCGGAATCAGTGGCATTTTCCGGCGCCGGAAGTGCGCGAGCGCTGGTCAGCCGGAGAGGCCTGCACGCTCACGACCAGTGATTCAGGCGCTCTCGTTTTCGAAGCGCACGGTGAGGGCCCACTGCGTCTGGTGAAGCGGTACCGTGATGATCAAGCCCGAATCTGGACTGAGGCAGGGTCTGCGGGTCTGCTGGAGCGCCGTTGTCGGCCGCAGGGCGCTACAAATTAGCGTGTTGCCCGGTTATAGTGCGCCCATTGAATTGTGGGTGTGTTGTAGATGCTCGAGATCGTAAAGTCTGGCGGGTGGTTGATGTTGCCCATCATCATCTGTTCGGTCATCGCAGCGGCGATTATCATTGAGAGGCTGTGGGCGTTGCAACCGCGACGCGTGTTGCCCAAGAACCTGACCCGGCAGGTCTGGGACTGGGTCAGCAAGAACCAGCTCAATCACTCGCATATTCAGTCACTGCACCAAGGCTCACCGCTGGGTGAAATACTTGCCGCAGGACTCGTAAACCGGCACCGGGAACGTGAAATCCTCAAGGAGAGTATCGAAGATGCGGGCCGCCAGGTTGTTCACGATCTTGAGCGATTTCTGAATTCACTGGGTACTATCGCAGCAATTTCCCCTTTGCTTGGTCTGTTGGGTACCGTCATCGGCATGGTCAAGGTGTTTGCTGCCATTACGACCCATGGGGTCGGTGATCCAACCGTGCTGGCCGGCGGGATATCCGAAGCTCTGATCACAACGGCTGCTGGCCTGACGGTTGCGATTCCGTCGTTGATCGGTTATCGCTACCTGAGCGGTAAAGTTGACGCCCTGACGGTCCAGATGGAAAAAGAAGCTATCACGATGGTTGAAGCATTGCTGCGCAAACAGTATATGGACACATTAGGAGACGGCGATGAAACTCCGGCCAGGAAGTCGGCCTGAGCCGGAAATTAACCTGACGTCGCTGATTGACGTTGTATTGCTGTTGCTTGTTTTCTTCATGGTCACGACAAGTTTTGTGCGCGAATCGGAGTTAACCATACGTCTGCCCGAGGTCAGTGATTCGGGTGAGCACTCCACTGAAGTTCCGGTCCTCGAAATTACGGTATCAGCGACCGGGCGTTACATTGTCAATAAACGTGCGTTGATTGACAGTCGTGCTGAAACGCTGAGGGCGGCAATTATTAAACTGATTCCTGATCTTGATGTTGACAGTGTCACGATTACGGCGGATGCGGAAGCAAGTCATCAATCCGTTGTGACCGCGATGGACGTGGCGGGCAAGTTCGGCTTTGTAAATATAAGTATCGCTACCGTTTCCGCGACGGACAAATTCCAATAGCCTGAAATATGCCAACTTCATCGACAGGTCTGACTCCTGCCGTCGTGTACCGACGGTTGCTGGATATTTGTCTGCCATATTGGAAGATATTCATCATCGCGGCGATCGCAATGGTGTTCTATGCTATTACGGATACTGGTTTTGCATTTTTAATAAAAAACCTGATGGAGTATCTGGATCCGGAAGGCCTTAGCGATCAGGAGTTATTAATCCGGCGATTTCTTCCGGTCGCGATCCTTGGGTTGTTTCTGGTTCGTGGCCTGGTGGCATTTCTTTCAGCTTATTGTCTCGGCTGGATTGGGCGCAACGTCATCAAGGTTTTACGTGGCCAGGCTTTTGATAAATTCCTTGGTTTGCCGACCAGCTTTTTTGATTCAATTTCAGCTGGGGAGATGTTGTCACGCCTGACTTTTAACGTAGAGCAGGTCGCTGAGGCTACATCGAATGTCGTTACGGTGCTGATCCGCGATACGCTGACGATCATATGCCTGTTGACTTACATGACCTACCTGAGTCCGCCTCTGACCGGGATTTTGCTGGTAACCGGGCCGTTGATGGCGTTAGTTATTTCAATCTTGAGTAAAATGTTCCGGCGTTATAGTACACGGATTCAGAATTCGGTAGGAGATGTCGCGAGGATTACCGAGGAAGCCTTGCAGAGCCACCGCATCGTGAAGATGTTTGGCGGGCAAAAATATGAAAGCGAGCGCTTCGCTGAGGTCAACAAAAAGAATATGCGCCTGAATATGCGCCTGATCGTTTCGCGCGCCGGTGGTGATGGGGTGACGAATCTCGTTATTGCGATCGGTGTCGCCAGCGTAATCTACTTTGTCATGTTTGAGGGTTTTCGCCCGCCAGCCGCAGATCTGGCCGGTTTCATCACGGCGATGGTCTTCCTGTTACGACCTATTCGCCAGATCACTAACATCAATGTGTCGATACAGAGGGGTATTGCAGCCGGGGCAAGTATCTTTGAGTTGCTTGATGAGCCTGGGGAAATGGATGCTGGCTCATGTACGGTTGAGCGTGCGGCCGGACACATCGAGTTCAGAGCGGTTGGTTTTACCTACAGCGAACAGAAGGGGTCTGTTCTCAGGGATATTACACTTGAGGTTCAGAGCGGCGAAATGCTGGCAATTGTCGGCCGCTCCGGTAGCGGCAAGTCAACGCTGGTCAGTCTGTTGCCACGTTTCTACGATCCTGAATCCGGGCAGATCTTGCTCGATGGCCGACCGTTACAGGAATACCAGCTGGCAAATCTGCGTGATCAGATAAGCCTGGTTAGTCAGGAGGTCGTACTGTTCAATGATTCGATTGCAAATAATATTGCCTATGGCAGCCTGAGAGATTCGACTCGCGAACAGATCGTGCAGGCAGCACAGGCTGCTCATGTTGATGAATTCACCAATGAGATGCCGGATGGGCTTGCTACCCAGGTGGGTGATCGTGGTGTCTTGTTGTCAGGTGGGCAGCGTCAACGTATTGCGATCGCCCGGGCGCTACTCAAGAATGCACCAATATTGATTCTCGATGAGGCGACAGCGGCGCTGGATACAGCATCCGAGAGACATATTCAGCAAGCGGTGGAGCAACTGGTTTTGAACCGCACGACACTTGTCATCGCACATAGATTGTCGACAGTTGAAGGTGCAGATCGGATTATCGTCATGTCTGAAGGACGTATTATCGAAGTTGGCAATCACGCTGAGTTGTTGAGTCAGGATGGCGAGTACGCACAGTTAACCCGCATGCAGTTCAAAGATGAGGTCACCCGTTAGTATTAATGGTCGTATCGAACGGCGTGTCGAAAGGCTCTGGTACGGCACTTCCTGGTTCGCTATTTTGCTGTTGCCGTTCACCTGGGTCTATCGGCTGGTCATCGCTGTTCGGCGCACAGCATATCGGGCGGGGGGCTTGCGCAGCACCCGATGTTCCGCGCCTGTTATTGTGGTCGGCAATATAACGGTTGGCGGCTCCGGCAAGACGCCATTCGTAGTCTGGCTGGTTAGCTATCTGGCCGAGGCAGGCATGCGGCCCGGTATTGTGAGTCGGGGATATGGGGGTAGCGCTGGCCGGAATCCGGTTCTCGTTTCTACGGATAGTCATGCAGCGATGGTTGGTGATGAGCCGCTGTTGCTTGCGCGTCGCACCGGCATACCAGTATGTGTCTGTAGTGATCGGGTGGCAGCTGTTCAGCGCCTGTTAAAGGACACCGATATTAATGTTGTCGTTGCCGACGATGGATTACAGCACTATCGGTTGCAACGCGATCTTGAGATCATCATTATCGATGGACAACGGGGTCTGGGCAATGGCTGGATGTTGCCAGCGGGACCATTACGAGAGCCGGTCGCCAGGCTGGCTGAGGCAGATCTCGTGTTTAGCAATGGTCAGGCGGAGGGGGTTCAGAGTTTTGTTTTTGAACTGGTACCCGGCCCGGTACATGCATTAATAGGTGCACGGGAACGTGATCTCAGGGAATTCAGTGGTGCATGTGTCTGGGCTGTGGCCGGAATCGGCAACCCCGAACGATTCTATGCATTACTCAGGTCACACGGTATCGATTTCGAGCCGGTTGCGGTTGCCGATCACGGTATCATTGATCTTGAGCGACTCACCTCCAGACGTGACCGACCAATTCTGATGACCGAGAAAGATGCAGTAAAATATTCTGCAAAATCACTTACGGATGTGTGGTGGGTGCCGGTCGAGGTGCACTTGCCGTCTGCAGCGGAGGCAGCCGTGGGTGAGCGAATCAGGGCAATGGAGGCAGCAGTGTCGAAACAAAACAATGCGGAATCTGAATGACAGACGGTGAATTCAGGGTTGTGATTCCTGCGCGCTATGCGTCGACGCGTTTCCCTGGAAAAGCGTTGGCGATCCTGGACGGTAAGCCGATGATTCGTCACGTTTACGATCAAGCTTGTGCCAGCGGTGCGGTACAGGTTGTGATCGCGACAGATGATCAACGTATTGCCAGTGTAGCGGATGAATTTGGCGCGGCGGTTGCAATGACCAGCGGCGATCACGAATCGGGTACCGACAGGATTGCCGAGGTTGCACGCAGCCGGGGGTGGGATCATGACGCTATCGTCGTCAATGTGCAGGGTGATGCACCACTGATTTCCGCTGCAAGTATCGATCTTGTTGCGTCGTTACTGACCACTCACGATTCCGCATCATTGGCAACCCTGTGTGCGGCGCTGGGTGATCCTGCTGATATCAGTGATCCGAATATCGTCAAGGTTGTGTTTGACCAGGCTGGTCGGGCCCTGTATTTCAGCCGTTCGCCGATACCGGCTGTCGCACATACCGGCGAGCCGCCGGCCTGTTTCTGGTGGCACATCGGTATCTATGCTTATCGCGTTTCTGCACTGCTGGAGTTGGCGCGAACGCCCAGTTGCGAACTTGAACGCGCTGAAAAGCTTGAACAATTGCGAGCGCTGCATACCGGCATGGAAATTCGAGTCAGTGTGTCAGAAGAGTTGCCGGGTCCTGATATCAACACCCCGGAAGACCTGGTAGCTGCCGAGCGGTTCATAGCAGAGGGGCGACCTGCATGAAAGTTTTATTTGTTTGCATGGGCAACATCTGTCGCTCACCGTTGGCGGAAGGGCATTTTCGGCAATTGTTGACCGAGCGTGCCGGTCACCTGGGCATCAGCGTCGATTCGGCAGGTACCTATGGCTATCATGCCGGCTCGCCACCCGATCCACGGGCCCAGGAGGCGGCGAGTCGCCGTGGCCTCGACATTTCAATGCTGGTAGCCCGTAGCGTTATTGAGTCTGATTTCGCCCGCTTTGACTACATTCTTGCCATGGATCAGGATAATTTGGCGGATCTGCTGGAGAAAGCTGATCCGGCCTACCATGACAGGATTCGCCTGTTTCTGGATTATTCACCGGCCCATGCCGGGCTGGATGTGCCGGATCCGTATTACGGCGGCAAGACCGGTTTCGAGCGGGTGCTGGACTTGATCGAAACCGCAGCAGACGGCCTGCTGGCGGAACTTGAGCACCCCATGACGGGGAAGAAGCCTGACCCGCGTTAGTGGTCGCGCCTGCCGTCTCCCTTGCCGCTGCCGGATGACCAGACCGTGTATTTGCTTGATGAGGTGGGTTCAGGCTCATTTTCCCACGGCAGTTTGCGGTCGCTTTCCGATTTTGGCTGAGCAGGCTCGGTAGCTGTTTTCTCGGTAGCAGGTCGGTCGGCTGATTTCGTTGCTGATGGATGAGCCTTCGTCTCTGTTTCCGCCTTTGTCTCAGCCTTTGGCGTTACAGATTTAGCGGATTGCTCGTCGGCCTTCGGTGGTACTGCAACAGGTGACGGTGGCGTGGACGACTTGGCCGCAGGTGGTTGCTGCTTAGCCTCAGGTGGGGCTGCATCCGCGGGTCGCTTGCTGGTTTCAGCCACTGGCTGAACAGTTTGCTGATCACCTTTGGACTGGTCTGATTTTGGTGCAGCCTGCTGTTGAGCCTGATTTTGCGCCACGGCATCCTTCTGGCCACGCCCGGTATCACCGCTTGGACGTCGCCGTCGACGTCGGTTTCGCGATTTGCCGCTCTTGGCCTGATGTTCCTGTTTTTTATCGTTGGGGTTGGGTTTTTCAGCGGCGTTCTGCTGAGCATTCTTGTTCGTGTTTTGTTCATCGCGATTGCGGTTTTTATTGTTGTCGCGTGAACGTGAATCACGTCCCTGACTGCTACGGCCTCCACTTTGGTTATTACGGTTGCTGCCCTGGTTGCCACCCTGGCCACTTCGGCCACGCGTGCGGCTATCACGGCGCCGACCTGAGGAGCCGCGATTGCCTCTGCGGTTATCCGGGGATCTGGTTCGTGACGACGAGCCTGATTTCTTTTTCTGATCCGGTTGCTGTCCGGAGCCGAACAGGGCAGCCCAGAGTCGTACGAACAGACCCGGGCGTTGCACAGATGCTTTTTGCCGTGCTGCCGGTTTTGGTGGCGGTGAATCCGGGCCGGTGGTCTTGACGGCGGGTATTTCGACTATGGCTTCGGTTAACTCGCCCGGTAACGATTCCTCGATGACCTCCTCATTAGAGGTGAGCTGGTAGCTGGCGCCTGTATTCTCCTGCAGTTCGGTCTGGTCTTTGCGGACGCGCCGGATCGAATAATTCGGTGTTTCAAATTCAGGATTGGCAATCAGGATGACCTGAATGTTTTCACGATCTTCAATCTTGCGGATCCAGTCGCGCTTCTCGTTCAACAAGTAGGTCGCAACATTAACGGGTAACTGCGCGATGACATTTGCGGTCTGGTCCTTGCGAGCTTCCTCACCAACCAGGCGCAGAATCGACAGCGACAGTGATTCGATGCTGCGGATATTGCCGATACCACTGCAACGTGGACAAACCTGGTGTGCCGACTCACCCAGGGATGGGCGCAATCGCTGACGCGACATTTCCAGCAGGCCAAACCGGGAAATGCGTCCGATCTGTACATGTGCCCGGTCAGGTCGAACCGCATCACGTAACCGGTTTTCAACATCGCGCTGATTGCGTGACGGGCCCATATCAATAAAGTCGATGACGATCAGACCGCCCAGATCGCGTAACCTGAACTGACGGGCAATCTCGTCGGCGGCTTCAAGATTTGTTGCCAGTGCAGTGGCTTCAATATCACTACCCTTGGTGGCCCGTGCCGAGTTGATGTCGATCGATACCAGCGCTTCGGTATGGTCGATGACGATGCTGCCGCCCGACGGTAAGTGCACCAAGTGTGCAAATGCCGATTCAATCTGACTTTCGATCTGGTAACGGGTAAACAGCGGCGACGGATCGGAATACTGCTTCAGCTTGTCCTGATTATGCGGCATTGCATGCGCCATGAAGTCGCGCGCTTCCTCGAAGGTTTTCGTACTGTCGATCAGGATTTCGCCAATATCGGCGTTCAGGTGATCGCGAATGGCGCGGATAATGGCATTGCTGTCCTGAAAAATCAGGGCCGTGCTGGGCGTTGAAACGACAGCTTGCTTGATCGATTCCCAAATACCCATCAGGTAGTCGAGGTCCCAGTTGAGTTCCTCGTGTGAACGGCCTACGCCAGCCGTGCGGATAATGACGCCCATGCTGTCAGGGATTTCCAGTTCCTTCAGGGCATCGCGAATTTCATCACGGTCTTCGCCGGTGATCCGGCGGGATACGCCACCGGCACGAGGATTGTTGGGCATCAGGACGATGAACCTGCCGGCCAGGCTGATGAAAGTTGTCAGCGCAGCGCCTTTGTTGCCCCGTTCTTCTTTCTCGACCTGGATGACAATCTCCTGGCCTTCCTTAAGAACTTCGCGGATGTTAATGCGTGAACCTGCTTCAGGTTCCTTGACGAAATACTCGCGGGAGATTTCCTTGAGCGGCAAAAATCCGTGCCTTTCGGCACCGTAGTTTACAAAGGCGGCGTCGAGACTGGGCTCAACCCGGGTGATTTTGCCCTTGTAAATATTTGCCTTTTTCTGTGTCCTGGATGAGAGTTCAATATCCAGGTCGATAAGTTTCTGGCCATCAACCATGGCCACGCGCAACTCTTCTTCCTGAGTTGCATTGATCAGCATTCTTTTCATAAGCCCCTGATACTCAATATGTTGTGGGGCGCCCGGCAGGGAAAGATTCAGGCATTACGCCAGCTGGCGAAATACGCAGACCATACAAACCTGCCGCTGTAGCGGTCGGTCTTGAGGCCGTTGCCTGATTGTCTTGTTCCGAAAGTTCAACTATATACGGTCGGCAGAAGTTTCGAAATTCCTTGCATAACGGAGAAAGATAAACTCTCAATCCGTTGAACAGGTACCCGGTTTGCGGCCTGCCCGGCAGGCCATAATTTAGGCGAACGCAAAATCTATAGCGATCGCAATGAATTTGTCTTGACCACATCAATGGTCCCAAACGCACAAATTGTGTGTCAGCGGTAATATATCAGTGGATAGGCATCGCATCAATGAGAGATTCAAAGGGTGAAAACCGCCGTTGGTACCTGAAAATATGGAAAAAAACACCCCCAAACAGGCTGTACAGATGGTCACTGTCGATCAGGATGAGGCTGAGCGCCGCCTCGACAATTTCCTGCTGTCCCGGCTCAAGGGCGTTCCCAGGTCCCGGATTTACAAAATGATCCGTTCTGGCGAGGTGCGGGTCAATAAGGGCCGGGCTAAACCGGACCGGCGACTGTGCAGCGGGGATCAGGTGCGGATACCCCCGGTCAGGATCGGCGTTGTTGAGCCAGTACGCCGGGGACGGGATTCGGCGCGCTGGCTGGAAGAGCGGATTCTCTATGAAGACCGGGATGTACTGGTACTCAATAAACCCTCCGGGCTGGCGGTGCATGGGGGGAGCGGGATTGCCTTCGGTGCGATCGAGTTGTTGCGCATGCTACGTGGTGAACATGACAAGCTTGAGCTCGTTCACCGGCTTGATCGTGATACGAGTGGCTGTCTGCTGGTGGCCAAGCGTCGGCCCGCACTCCGGCGTCTGCATGAACTGTTTCGCAATGGTGAGGTGCAAAAGTGCTATACCGCGTTGCTGCTCGGCAACTGGAAGGGCGGCAACCTGATCGTTGACGAGCCGCTGTTAACGACTCAGCGGCGTAATGGTGAGCGCCATGTCAAGGTGTCCGCTGATGGCAAGCAGGCACGTACCCGGTTTGTCCCGCAACAGTCATATGCCGGTGCACAGTTGACCAGCATTGAACTCGAGACTGGACGGACACACCAGATCCGGGTCCATGCTGCCCATCTTGGTCACCCCGTAGCGGGCGATCGGCGTTACGGCGCGGAGAATGACCGGGTGGTTAGTGATTTTGGTCTGCAGAGGCTGTTCCTGCATGCTGCAACGCTGGTGTTTGAAAGCCCGAAGGGTGATCGGGTTATTCGCGCTGAAAGTCCGCTCGACGAGGACCTGACGGCTGTACTACGAAACATTGAGTCAGGGTTAACCGGAGCCTCCTGAACATCATCGGACTAAGCAGTAGCGGCAGTGGGGGCCGGTTCAGACGTGATAGGGCACATGGCTGAAATCATTCCCGTCGCACAACCCGTTAAATTACACTGTGTTTGCGCAGCTGGTTTGCGACCCAGATCAGAGGCAGGCCCTGCAGGCCGGTCGGGTCTTGTGATTCGAAGCTGTCGAACAGGGTTACGCCGCGGGATTCAACTTTGAAGCTGCCGGCACAGTCGTAGGGTTTATCAAATTGCAGGTAATTTTCGATCTCGGCGGTGCTGAGGTCACGAAAGCGGACAATGGTTTTATCGAGATGGGACGCGCACTGGTCATAATCCGGCCAGATCAGCGTCACAGCAGTATAAAAAATGACCTCCTGACCTGAACAGCGCTGCAACTGTTGGATCGCCCGTTCGTGCGAGCCTGGTTTTTGCAGAATTTCCGTGCCACATGCCGGAACCTGGTCACTGCCGATAATTACGGCACCGGGTCGATCTGCCAGGCAGGCTTGTGCCTTGGCCTCCGCGAGTCGGGCAGCCATCTCAGCCGGAGATTCGTCGGCTAGTCGTATTTCGTCAATTTGCGGTGACAGGCTCTCGAAATCAGCTAATAGTCGACCCAGAAGTTGGCGCCGATAGACGGAACCTGAAGCTAGAACAACCGATATGGGCGATATTGACATGGTCCGCAACCTACAGGATTTTGACACGCCCGGCCACCAAACTTAGAATTAATCGATTATGCTCAGCGAACGTGTCGATTCTGCCCAATTAGCCGAGCTGGCGAAAAAGGGTTTCGGCCAGGTGGTTAGCCTGCCGGTCGTGGATTTTGCCAGATTGTCAGCCTGTCTTTATCAAGCGGGCGGAGATCAATCCGGTACTGATCAGGACAGCGCGGAACTGGCATTGAATGTAAAGTTTGATGTCGGTCCCGAAGGTTTTCCGCGGGTCGCGATTTCTGTAACAGGGTGTTTGAGCCTGTCTTGCCAACGGTGTCTTGAGCCGATGGCCTGGCCGGTGAGGATCGAGACACGTTTATCCGTACTGGATAGTGATGAGCAGACGGAGTTAATCGCCAGTCCGTTTGACAGTATTTTGATGAATGCTGACGGGTTGGATATCGCTACCGTGATAGAGGATGAGATTTTGGCTGCATTGCCAATAGCACTGGTGCATCGGGATGGGCCAGGGTGCCAGTCGGCAGGCGGAGATGAAAGTAATTCGACAATAGAGGCAGAGCTGATGCAAAGACCGTTTGCGGATCTGGCCAATATAGTAGGTGGTCGGAAAAGTAACGTTGATGATTGAGGCTTTGAGAGGAGATTTGTTATGGCAGTACAAAAAAGTAGAGTGACGCCCCGGCGGCGTGGCAATAGACGTTCACACGATAGCCTGAAAAAACCGGCCTTATCGGTTGAGCCGACGACGGGGGAGACTCATTTACGTCACCACGTTAGTCCTGACGGCTATTATCGTGGCCGCAAGGTCATCGAAACTCCGGAAGAAGACCTGGACTAGTTGATCCGGGTTAGCCTGGAATCAGGCCGACACCGTTTATCGCCGGTGAGCGGTTTGATTAATCCGCATGATCCATGGCCCGGTTCGGTGTGTGCCGGCCGGATTTTTTGTGTGTCCGTAAACTCTGGCACACAGGGTGAATTTCCGGGGATAATGTCGCCTGGGTGTTCACAGCGTGCTGAGGAATCGTGGTAAGTGAAAAGGTGATTAATCCTGTAACTATTGCCATTGATGCGATGAGCGGGGATGTCGGTGTTGATGTGACAGTACCCGCAGGTTTGTCGATGTTGCGGGCAAACGATGCGCTGCGTCTCGTGCTGGTCGGCAAGCAGGAACTCATCGAGCCTTACCTTAATAAGTCCGGGGTGCTGAGTGAGCGAGTAGTCGTTCATGATGCACGCGATGTGGTCGAGATGGATGATCTCCCGGCGGATGCGATGCGCAAAAAGAAAGATTCATCGATGCGTATTGCGATTAATCTTGTCAAGGAAGGTGCTGCAGGCGCCTGTGTCAGCGCTGGTAATACCGGTGCATTGATGGCAACCGGCCGATTTGTGCTAAAGACGGTTCCCGGTATTGATCGGCCCGCCATCATGGCCGGCCTCCCGACCCGGTTTGGTCGCCTTCACATGCTTGATCTTGGCGCCAATTCAGGTTGTACGGCCGAACAGTTGTTCCAGTTTGGTGTGATGGGTTCGGTCGTCGTGCAGGATATTGAAGGAATTGATAATCCCCGTGTAGGGCTGCTGAATATCGGTGCGGAAGCGATCAAGGGAAATGATACGGTTCGCGAGGCAGCGAAAATGCTTGGTGACAGTGATCTGAATTACGTTGGTTTTATTGAGGGAGACGCAATCAGCGAACTTAAAGCCGATGTCGTCGTCTGCGATGGTTTTAACGGTAATGTCGCACTGAAGACGATGGAAGGTACGGCACATCTGGTGCGCCATTTTCTGATTGAGGAATTCAAATCCAGCCTGTATGGTCAGTTGGCTGGCCTGGTTGCACGGCCGGTGTTGCGTTCATTGTCGAAACGTGTGGACCCACGCCGTTACAATGGAGCCAGCCTGGTTGGTTTAAACGGTATCGTGATTAAAAGCCATGGTGGCGCGGATGCGCTTGCATTTCAACAGGCAATCCATGTAGCCATGATCGAAGTTGATAAAGATGTTCTGGAGCAGATACGTTCACTAATGGAGGAGCAGGGTCACTGACTCGATTCGTACACATATGACGAAAATGTATTCACGTATCAGTGGTACCGGACGCTGTTTGCCCGAGCGCATCCTGACCAATGCTGATCTTGCGCAAATGGTCGATACAAGTGATGAATGGATTCGTACCCGCACCGGTATTGAGCGCCGTCATATTGCCGCAGAGGACCAGACAACTACTGATCTGGCTGAGGGTGCGGCACGTCAGGCCATGGAGGTTGCCGGTGTTGCACCGGGTGATATTGACTTCCTGGTTGTCGGTACGACGACTCCGGATGTGGTGTTTCCAAATGTCGGCTGCCTGGTACAGGAGAGACTTGGCATTGGCGGGTTTGCCGCATTTAGTCTTGAGGCGGCCTGCAGCGGTTTTATTTATGCCCTGAGCGTTGCGGACCAGTTTGTTTCAAGCGGCAAGGCTCGCCGTGCGCTGGTCATCGGTGCTGAAACACTGTCGCGTATCATCGACTGGAATGATCGGTCGACGTGCGTAATCTTCGGCGATGGTGCAGGTGCTGTCGTGCTTGAACCGTCCGACGAGCCGGGCATAATCTCGACGCATCTCCGTGCTGATGGTCAATATAAAGATTTGCTGTATCACCCGTATGGCACATCAAAGAAACAGCAAGCGGATGATGATGAGCAGCCATTTCTGCAAATGAAAGGTAACGAGGTTTTCAAGGTTGCGGTCAGGAGGCTTGAGAGCATTGTCGATGAGACGATGGCAACCAATAATCTTGAACGTGGTTCAATCGACTGGCTGATTCCGCATCAGGCTAATCTGCGCATCATTCAGTTGACGGCCAAGCGCCTCGGCATGTCGATGGAGAAGGTCATCATGACCTTGCGGGATCATGGCAACACGTCGGCGGCATCGGTGCCAATGGCACTGGATGTTGCTGTGCGAGATGGTCGGGTTAACCGAGGCGATTTGCTATTGCTCGAGGCATTCGGTGGTGGGTTCACCTGGGGTTCTGCACTGATCCGCTACTGAGGATCGCATTGCTGCTGGCGTTGTCTTGATTTGGTTTATGATGACAGCAGATACCAGGTGCCGGCATTAGTTCATTAATCAACAGTAAGGCGACATCGGTTGGGCGGGCGCGCAGCATCGGGTTGTTGAGTGGACCGCTGGCTGCACTCGTGATGTTCTGGTGGCTGCCGGAACAATACATTAATGATGTGGGGCAACTGGTTGTTTTGTCGGCTGCGGCACGTACAGCAGCGGCCGTCGCGATCTGGATGGCGATCTGGTGGATCACAGAAGCTATTTCCGTTTATGCAACGGCATTGATACCGCTGGCCATATTTCCACTGACCGGCGCAACAACGATCAAAGAGACAGCAGCGGCCTACGGCCATGAGCTGATTTATCTGTTCCTTGGCGGTTTTGTCCTCGCACTTGCGCTTGAGCGGTGTGGATTGCATCAACGTTTTGCCTTGACGGTCCTGCGAACTGTCGGGACCCGACCCACCCGCATAATTGCAGCATTCATGTTCATTGCAGCGTTTCTAAGCATGTGGGTTACGAACACGGCAACAACAATCATGTTATTGCCGGTAGCGTTGAGCATTGCCAAGCTGTTGGAGGGCACTGGGACTGATGGCGCTGCACCCGGTGGTGGTGATCCGGGATCAGATAATTTTCCGGTTTGTCTGTTGCTTGCGATCGCTTATGCAGCAACTGTTGGTGGTATCGGTACGATTATTGGCACGGCACCAAATGTATTTCTGGTTTCTTATATTCGTATCCAGATGGATTATGAAATCAGTTTTGCTTTATGGATGCAGTTCGGCGTTCCGTTGGTCGCGGTGTTCTTGCCGATAGTCTGGTGGTTGTTAAGCAGGGTTATTTATCGTGTGCCGAACCGGCCCATTGTCGGTGTAGCGAACTTGCTGGATCGGCTGCATGCCGGTCTGGGCCCAATGAGTCGCGCCGAGAAGCTGACCCTGGTGGTATTCCTGCTGACAGCCGGAGTATGGGTTACGCGACCGTTACTCAGCAGGATTTCGTTTGGCGGGGTCGCACCATTGGTCGGTCTGACAGACTCGGGTATCGCAATCATCTCTGCACTTGTTTTGTTCGTTACACCTGTACATCTGGCAAAGCGTGAATTTCTGATGGACTGGCATACGGCGGTCAAGCTCCCATGGGGATTGCTGATTCTGTTTGGTGGGGGCCTGAGCCTGGCCGCGACGCTGGATCAATCAGGTTTCAGTGCTTTTCTTGGCAGTCAGGCGGCAATATTGTCGGCGCTGCCGATTTTGCTCATTGTTGCTTTGGTGACAGCCATGATGATATTCCTGACTGAGCTGACGAGTAATACGGCAACGACTGCGACACTGGTACCGGTACTATATGCGGTTGCGATCGGCCTCGGCATTAATCCGATCCAGCTGATCATCCCGGCCGGTATAGCTGCCAGTTGCGCATTCATGTTGCCGGTTGCAACGCCGCCGAATGCCATTGTGTTTGGTTCAGGTCAGGTGTCAATCCCGCAAATGAGTCGAGCAGGCTTTTGGCTTAATCTTGTCGCTATACTATTGATTCCTTTCATGGCCTGGATTGTGATCATGCCCGTACTTGGAATATCTTTTTGATTGTTTTAACGACATTCAGGCGTCTGGTATTTTGCGTCATCGTCTTGCCTTTGATGTCCGTAAACCTGGTTTCAGCGGCCGGGTCCGACCTGAATGCAGGTAGCGACCTGATTGGTTCGCCCGGACACATTACCTCTGTCTATGCCGACACACTCATCGATATTGCGCGATCCAACCAACTCGGATATGAGGAAATTCGCCTGGCGAACCCGGGTGTAGATGCCTGGTTACCCGGCGAAGGTACTGTCATCCGATTGCCGACCCAGTTCATTTTGCCGGATGCAAAGCGAACCGGCATCGTTCTTAATATTGCCGAGTATCGAATGTATTACTTTTTTGAAATCGGCGGTGTTAAACACGTCAGGACTTTTCCAATCAGCATCGGGCGTATGGATTGGGGTACGCCACTGGGCCAGACCTCAATCGTCAAGAAGGTCAAAAATCCGAGCTGGTACCCGCCCCAGTCGATACGCAATGAATGGGCTGCCGATGGCCGTAAACTGGAGGCGCATGTGCCACCCGGATCGAATAATCCACTCGGTAAATATGCGCTGCGCCTCAGTATTCCCGGCTACCTGATTCATGGCACGAATCGTCCGGCCGGTGTTGGCATGCGTGTCACACATGGCTGTATCAGGATGTTTCCTGAAGACATCAAATGGTTATTTCCGCAAGTACCCGTCAATACACCGGTACGGATCGTCAACCAGCCGTTCAAATTTGGCTGGTCCGGGGATGACTTGTATCTCGAGGTCCATCCACCGCTTGAAGAAG
Source organism: Chromatiales bacterium (assembly GCA_002688175.1). Classification (GTDB taxonomy): domain Bacteria; phylum Pseudomonadota; class Gammaproteobacteria; order Steroidobacterales; genus SMWD01. The sequence goes on along the minus strand of NZCC01000034.1, from coordinate 17,060 downwards.
GTGGCGCAAGCGAAGAGGCTGCTGACGGTGAAATTGTCTTCCCGGCCCATGATGGGGCATCAGAAACCGCTGAAGGCAGGTCACTGACCGATATTACTGAGCTTTATATCCAGGTGACCCGTGATCGCCCCGCAAATGTCGACTGGGGACTCGTCAACACAGTCTACGAGAAACGGTTGGGCATCCCGGTCAAAGTAGGTACCGTGGACGAGCGTCTGCCGATGGACATGAAGCCTGTACTTGCTAATTAACCACTGACTGTGAGTGAGCCTTTTGTAGCCTGCTCAAAAAAAAGCCGCGGGTAATTTTTTACCCGCGGCTTATTTGAGTTGTAGTCATTAGTTGCTTATTTGGCCATCCCTTTCTGGAACATCCGGTCAATTTTTTCGTTGGTAGCGTCACAGCAGGCCTGACTCTGGTTGGCGGCATTCAGCGCCTGATTGGCCGTGCTTTGTGCGCCTGAAGACATCTGACGGGCTTCCGAGGCAGTAGCGCCAGCAGCATCAGCCGCAGACTGCGCACGCGCAACGTCAGATGACAGCGAATCGACTCGGGCATTCAGCGCATCAACCTGGCTCTGCAACTCAGTTGAGCAGCCAGTGGTAAGCACAATGGCGAGAACTACAGCGCTTGCTTTAATTGCAGTCTGAATTTTCATGTTCATAACATCCTCATACTGGAAAATAATAACAATTAGGTACCGCTCCCCAATCGGGTATCGGTTGTCCTAGATTATGGATAATGACGCAAACATTGTTAAATCGCAAAGTGTTTTAAGAACCTGCCTGATTTGAGCTGAAATTACTCCAGACTGTGAAAACCATGACTCTGGCGACTTGGGTTGTCATCGCGCAGATACCTGTATATAGTAACAGCCTGTAAGGATATACAGGTATCTGCCATGGAAAAGTTAACGGCACGGCAATCGGAGATCCTTTCTTTTGTGCAGGATTTCATGGATGAGTCAGGAATGCCGCCAACTCGTGCTGAGATAGCGCGGGCACTCGGGTTTCGTTCGGTCAATGCAGCTGAGGAGCATTTACGGGCTCTGCAGCGCAAGGGGGCTATTGAACTTATCCCGGGCGCATCACGGGGTATACAGCTCAAGGACTTTCTACGTGAACAGCTGGGTCTGCCACTTATCGGGCGAGTGGCGGCAGGGCAGCCGATCCTGGCTGAAGAGCATGTTGAAGGTCATTACCGGATTGATACGTCAATCTTCGATCTGCAGCCGCATTTTCTGCTGCGCGTCCAGGGCATGAGCATGCGGGATGCCGGCATTCTGGACGGTGACCTGGTTGCCGTGCATCGGACGCCCGAGGTACGCAGTGGCCAGATCATCGTCGCCAGACTTGAGGATGAAGTTACGGTCAAGCGCTACCGTCAGGAAGGGGCAGTGGTTTGGTTGTTGCCTGAGAACGAAAGCTTCGAGCCGATCAGGGTTGATCTCAAGTGTGAGGAGATGGTCATCGAAGGTGTTGTTGTCGGGCTGGTTCGCAACGGTATGCCTTTACATTAAACCCGCATGAACAGGGCAGGGAAGTTGTGGCAAGTTTTGTTATAGTGTGACTATCGTTTCAGGCATTGATTTGTCGTGGGGGCAAGACGATGTTGCGGCGAACACAAACTTACTGGTTGTTAGTGACCCTGTTTTTGTTAACAGGAACCTATAGTTTCTGGTTATATTTCCAGTGGGACGGCATGGCCAGCCAGCCAGGTATGGATCTCGATGTTGTTAGCCGAAACTCACTATTGAGCCTGTTTGCCGGGCTTATTTGTTATGGTGGGGTCGTCGCGCTGACGGTCGCGCATTTCAGAAAATTACGGCGAGATATTTAACTGACGGTAGAAAGCTGTCAGGCGGTGCAGCTGATCAGGTAACTGCATTTTTAATCAATTAAGTCCAGTGAAAACGCATCAATTTCTTTGAGTTCACGTGCGGCTCGTCGCTGTTCAAGAATCTCCTCAAGTCGCTTGCGCGGATCTTCTTCTTTACTGTCCGACGATGTGTCACTGTCAGCTTCAAGTTCAGCAATAAGTTCCTCGACATTAATCTCGACCGAGGTTTCACCAACATTAGCAGTTGGCGTTTCCAGTTCGTCCATTAATTCATCATTGGCCATTTCATCGTCAGCCAATTCATTGTCGTCAAGTTCATCGACCTCAACAAGGTCTTTATGATCGCCATTCATCACACAACTCCTCACTGGCCAGCGTTAAACTTATGTATAACGCAACCTCTTGGAAAGCTTATAGGGCTAATGATTATTGATGGCAATCAAAGAATCCTGAAACCGTGACAGGGTCCTCATTTTTTCTGGATTGTGATTATTTGACGAGTTGGTTCAGCTCGAAAATTGGTAACAGGATCGCCAGGACGATCACCAGCACCACGATGCCCATACCGACAATCAGGGCGGGTTCGAGGATGCCGAGCAGGGCTGCGATCAGGCCGTCGACGTCGCGTTCCTGATTTTGCGCGGCACGATCAAGCATAGTGTCAAGTTGTCCGCTGGACTCGCCGCTGGAAATCAAATGGATGCAGATTGGTGGGAAGTGGCCGCTTTCGGCAAGTGATTTGCCGATAGCTGCCCCTTCCCGGACCCGGGCGGAAGCTTCCTGAACGGCTTCTCGCATTGGCAGGTTAGTGATGACTGCCCCGGAAATCTGCAATGAATCGAGTACGGGTACCCCGCTGCCGGTCAGGATGCTCAGTGTTTGCGTGAAGCGCGCTGTATTGATGCCAAGGACCAGGCGCCCGATGACCGGCAAGCGTAACAGGAACCTGTCGCGGCTACGCCGTGGTCCCGGTTTTTTGAGTAATCGGTAGACAATCCAGCCACCGATACCGAGTGCGACAACCAGTACCAGGCCATAATTGCGCAGGAATTCGCTGAGTGAGATGAGTGCAGTCGTCAGTCCGGGTAGTTCCTGACCCGTATTGGTGAATACCCGCACGACCTTCGGTACCACATAGACCAGCATTAGTGTGACGATGCTGATCGCGAGCATGGTCAGAACAATCGGGTAGATCATCGCATTCATGATTTTCTGGCGCAGTGCCTGACGACTCTCGGTGTAGTCGGCGAGCCGTTCGAGCACTTTGTCGAGATGTCCCGATTGTTCGCCGGCTGCAACCGTTGCCCGATACAAATCCGGAAATGCGCGCGGGAAATCTCCCAGGCCTTCAGCCAGCGTGTGGCCTTCCATGACTTTGGCGCGTACACCCATGATGATACTTTTGATGCGGGGTACATCGGATTGTTCGCCGACCGCAGTCAAAGCTTCCTCAAGCGGCATGGAAGAGTGAACCAGTGTCGCGATCTGGCGCGTAATCATCGCAAGATCGGCGGCTGTCATACCGCGCCTGAGCGAGAATGATTGTTGACGGGTCGATTCTTTTTCGGCGATCTCGGTTACAGACAACGGTAGCAGGTTCTTATCACGTAACAATTGGCGAACCTGGCGCGGAGTGTCGCCTTCAATGATACCTTTGCGTTCCTTGCCGTGCGGATCTACCGCGATGTATTCGTAGGCACCCATCAATCTGAGTCGATCAGTCTGCCTGCGTCACACGCAATACTTCTTCAAGGGTGGTGGTTCCATCCAGCACTCGGCGAATACCTTCCTCACGGATGCTCGGGCTTTGGGTGCGGGCGTATTGATCCAGCAGATGTTCGCTGGCTCCGTCGTGGATCATGGTGCGAAATTTATCATCGACCGTAATGACTTCATAAATACCGCTGCGACCCCTGAAACCTTTGCCGAGAGCGGCGTCTAATGGAGGACGATACAGTATCGGCGGTTTCGCAGGGTCGCAGCCGGCTTCCTTGCACTCATGCTCAAGGGCCGCGTGGCCCTGCCTGGTATCCGGATCCAGAACCCGTACGAGTCGCTGGGCAATAACCCCGATCAGGCTCGACGACAGCAGGAAGGGTTCGACACCCATATCCCTGAGCCGGGTGACGGCCCCAACCGCGGTGTTCGTATGCAGAGTCGACAGCACAAGGTGGCCCGTCAAACTGGCCTGTACGGCGATTTCAGCAGTCTCAAGGTCACGGATCTCGCCGACCATAACGATGTCCGGATCTTGGCGCAGAATGGCGCGAAGGCCGCGCGCAAAGGTCATGTCGACCTTAGTGTTAACTTGTGATTGGCCGACACCGTCAATGTAATACTCGATCGGATCCTCGACCGTCATGATGTTGCGCGAATCATTGTTGATGCGCTCTAGCGCGGCATACAGCGATGTGGTCTTGCCCGAGCCGGTTGGCCCGGTTACGAGAATAATGCCGTGTGGTCTGTGAATCATCGTATCAACGGCTTGTTGAGCTTCGTTCGACATGCCTAGTTGGGCGAGATCCAGGCGACCCGCATGTTTGTCCAGGAGTCTGAGCACGACGCGTTCGCCATGACCGGACGGCATGGTTGATACGCGTACATCTACGGCACGTCCTGCAACGCGCAATGAGATGCGACCGTCCTGCGGAAGGCGTTTTTCGGCGATATCGAGTTTCGACATGACCTTTATGCGCGAAACGATCAGTGGTGCAACGGCACGACGTGACTGCAGGACCTCGCGTAAAATTCCGTCGATACGAAAGCGCACGACGAGGCGATTCTCAAACGGCTCGATATGAATATCAGATGCATTGTCCTTGACTGCTGATGTCAGGACTGCGTTGATCAGGCGGATGATCGGTGCATCGTCATCACTTTCAAGAAGATCGGATGGTTCCGGTAATTCCTGTGCGGCTCGAAACAGGTCGTCATCTGCAGCAAGGCCGTCAACCATGGCGATTTTTGCATGTGATTCCTGCTCATAGAACTCAGTGATCCGTGCATTAAACTGCTCGGGTGTAACTACCTCGGTGTGCAGCGGACAGTCGATAAAACGGCGGGTTTCAGACAGACTTGCCAGGTTCGCATCATTGCGTACCAACGTCAGTGCCAGTCCCGATTCATAGCCGTGAACGAGCAGGCCATGACGCTTGGCAAAAGCGAACGGTAACAGCCGGCGGCCATCAGCGGTCTCAATCTCTTCCGGTTCGGATGGGGCCGCAACATCGAGCGAAAGATCTTCGGGAGGCAATGCCGTTGCCATCGTTTAGTCCTCGGCGGGCTCTGCCGTTTCTTGCGGGGTTTGGGGGTCACGAAGGTCAACGATGGGTGGTATTGCCGGTTGCGATGGCGACAGGTTGGGCAGGAGTTTAGGGGTGGTTTTCTGGTTAAGTTGCAGGTTGCGGATATAGTTATATTTCTGATTCGTTTCAAACGCCGTCTGTGTTTTATCGCGCAGGATCGTCGGGCGGATGAAGAACATCAGATTAGTTTTGACTTTCTGTGTAGAGGTTGATCTGAATAATGCACCGAGCAGCGGGATGCTGCCGAGCAGGGGAACACGTTGTTCCTTCTCGCGCAGGTCTTCCTGAATCAGGCCGCCAAGTACGAGTGTACCGCCATCTTCGACAATTACGGATGTATTGATGGCGCGATTGTTGGTGATCAGATCGACAGCTTGTGTGCTTTCCGAGACAGATGAAATTTCCTGTTCGATCTTGAGTCGGACCGCATTGCCTTCATTAATTTGTGGCGTCAGTTTCAGCGACAGGCCAACCTGTTCACGCTCTACAGTCTGAAAAGGGTTAACTGAACCACCGGTCGTGCCGGAGTTAGTGAAGCTGCCGGTTACAAATGGCACTTCCTGACCAACTCGAATTTCAGCCTCTTCATTGTCAAGAGTCGTCAGGATGGGTGTGCCCATGATATTTGTATTGGTGTCGGCTTCAAGTGCTTCGATGATGGCAACAAAACTGAGGCCTGAATCAGACAATCGGCCAAGACCAAAGCTCAGGCCATTGCCCAGCGCAACGTCGGTGGCTCCGCCTACGATGCCCTGAGCCAGACCGGTTACACCGGTCAGGCCATCGAATTGTGTGACACCAATTGCATTCTCAAGATCAGCGTCACCGAAAGCCCAGGTGACGCCCAGGTCAGCGGCTTTTTCGGCAGACACTTCGACGATAATGGTTTCAAGCAGAACCTGGAGTCGCCGAATATCGAGCTTGTCGATGACCAGTCCCATGGAACGTATAATCTTGGGTGGTGCAGTGATGATCAATGCGTTGGTAGGTGCATCGGCCCAGATCGTAATGTCGCCGGTCTCGGCCGGACCGCCCTGTTCATTTGCCGCTTTCTGGTATTGGGTTTGCAGTTTCGTCGCCAATTCTTCGGCATCAGCGTAGCTTAGGTAGCGTACCCGTGTATCACCACCGTCTTCGAGTGGGGTGTCCAGATGGGTGATCAATGCACGAATCCGTAAACGTTTGGTTTTTTCGCCGCTGATCAACACGCTGTTGGTGCGATCGTCGGCGACGACGATTGGTACTGAACCCGCTGCGGCGCTGGCCTTGGCGCGTGCATTCTGATTCAGTGAGCTTACGATGCGGACGATTTCGGCGGCAGAAGCGTTTTCGAGGCGAATGACGTCAAAATCTTCATCACCAGCCTGATCGATACGGCGAATAATTTTCAGCATTCGCGCTACGTTAGCCGCACGATCAGAAATGATCAGCATGTTTGAGGCCGGGTGGGCAGCGAGGTGGCCATATTGCGGAATCAGGGGCCGCAGGATGGGGACCAGTTGAGCCGCCGCAACATTGCGGATTTCAATGACCTGCGTAACGATGTCATCACGGCGATCGGTTGACCCAACACCCGGCATCTGCCGGGCATTTGCGTCGGGAAGGATTTTGATGACATCGCCGGATGGAATGGCTACGAATCCATATACCTGAAGGATTGACAGGAAGGTCTCGTAAAAAGCATCGGCACTCATTGGCGCCGAGGACAGCATAGTGACCTGGGCCTTGACCCGCGGGTCAAGGATAAAATTCTTACCGGTGACTTCGCCCACCGCTTCGATGACCTGGCGAATGTCGGCATTTTTGTAATTTGGGGTAATTGTTGTGTCCTGTGCCCAGGCATGCATCCCGGAAAGTAGCCCGATCACGAGTAGCAGCAGGGTCCACTTTTGCGAGATGGTTCCGGACTGTTTCATTTGCAAACGGTTTATTAGTTTGTTCATTGTGCTGTTTTGCCGATCTCGTTCAGTTTATCGATATCCAGTGATATATCCTGAGACTTCCCGTTACGTTCAACTGTAACGGTGACCTGCGTGGAATCAGACAAAGAGCGGAATATCTCCATGCCTTGGGCCGGATTGTTCAGTGCCACGCCGTTAATAGCTGTGACCAGGTCTCCGGGCCTGAGACCAAGAGCAATAAATTGTTGCCGATTGCGGCCCGGGAATACGCGATATCCTTTGAGCTGTCCATTAGGCATAAACGGTTGTGGTCGGATGATCTCGGTAAAAGTTGTAGCATTAGCAGTGATCAGGTTTTGTATTGTCGCTGGTTTGGCTGCGCGGGTTGGCGTAGAACGGCGACTGACAGATGAGGATTTGCCGGTAAATTCCTTCGGCAGACGCAGTGCCTCAAGTACACCGCCTCTGTTCAATATGATCCGATCAGGATGGACGCGGTGCAGGGCTGCGCCACCGGGGATTGAGTCCGAGACGAAATAAACTTTTTCCTTGCCCGAGCCATCTGCAATGATGGCGTGGGCGATAGTCTGATTATCAGCACTGACTGTGGCACGTAGTTTCAGGTTGAGTCGGGTGTCCGGTGCATCATCAGTTTCTTCAACGATGACAGGGGGGGGCTCGACATTCGCCGTACCGAACAGGTGCGAATCGATAATTGCCTGATAATTTTGTCCTGCGGGTGCTCCGGAGGCATTGTCAGTGGCGAATGGCATGGGTGGCGGTGACCACAGTGCTTCATCGGCTGGCGGGTATAACAGCCAGGCGATCTTTGCCAGGTAATAGCCGATCAAAATCACAAATACGAGCGATACCCACAAAGGCAGGTGATTGCTCGCTTTGGCGACCAGTTGCTGGGGAGGCTGCAGGCTCCAGCGAGATAAAAGATCCGGCAGATTCACCAAAAATGTTTCCCGATAGGGTTAAAAACTATCAATAATAGACCTTTAACGGTCAGGCTGTCGTAGTCTGTTTTTGCAAATTAACACAATAATGTGCACACAGTAAGGAGAAATATTCTTTAAAAGCATGGAACTAGGAAAATCTTGTAACATAATTTGTAAGCGTGAGCCGGTTCCGCTAAAGGTTGCCGTGAGATTCATGCCACGTTGCCTGGTTCGTGTTCATAGCGTGCGCAATCGCACGGACCGTGAATATGCCCGTTGGTATGATGCCTCAGGCATCTGTCTGCTCCAGCAACCGATTAGCGAGTGCTTGCGCACAACCAGAATGTAGTATTGTAGCAACCATGAAATACGATTGTGTGAATACGATAATTATGAGTGGCGATAACGACGAGGATTTTGTGCCAGGGTTGGATGATGATCATGGTCTGGTTGTCGAAGAGGCGCGCCCGAAGGTAAAGAAACCGCCCCTGTTTCGGGTCGTACTGCTCAATGATGATTACACGCCGATGGAGTTTGTCGTAGAGGTGCTCGAGCTGATATTCGGGATGGATCGCCCGAAGGCCACACGCATCATGCTCGAAGTACACACCCAGGGTAAGGGTGTCTGCGGCGAATTTTCGTATGAGATAGCCGAAACCAAAGTTGCGCAGGTTTGTGCATTTTCGGAACAACATCAGCACCCTCTATTGTGTACATTAGAGGAAATATAAAAATCGGAACTCTATAGAGCATGCTTAGTAGTGAATTAGAATATTGTCTGAATGAGGCTTTCCAGCAGGCCCGTTCAGATCGTCATGAATATATGACCGTTGAGCACCTGCTACTGGCATTGCTTGATATTCCGCGAGTGGCTGAAATATTGCAGGCGATTGGCGTAGAACTTGATCGACTGCGGAAGGATTTACACGATTTCATCCGTGAGTCGACACCACTGCTGGCGACTGATGATAATCAGGAAGTTCAGCCGACCCTCGGTTTTCAGCGTGTCCTGCAACGTGCGGTATTCCACGTGCAGTCGAGCGGTAAGAAAGAAGTTCGAGGCGATAATGTACTCGTCGCAATGTTTGGTGAAAAACAATCCCATGCGGTCTACCTGCTCGGGTTGCACAATATCTCTCGCCTCGACGTCGTAAATTATGTATCCCACGGCCTGAGCAAGACTGGCGATGATGTAGGAAAAGCGGGCGACAAGGCTGGTGACGAGGGAACTGAGGAAGAGGCGAGCAAGAGTGCTCTTGACAGTTTTGCCCGTAACCTTAATCAGATGGCACTGGATGGCAAGACGGACCCATTGATTGGTCGTGAGGCTGAGATCGAGAGGACCATCCAGATTCTGTGTCGGCGCAGAAAAAATAACCCGTTGTATGTCGGTGAAGCAGGTGTTGGTAAAACAGCTCTGGCCGAAGGCCTTGCCAAGATGATCGTCGATGATGAGGTGCCGAAGGTGCTCAAGGGATGTACGATTTATGCCCTCGACATGGGTGCACTGCTGGCTGGAACCAAGTATCGGGGCGATTTCGAGAAACGTTTTAAAGCTGTGATGGCTGAGTTGCAGAAGGATCCATCGGTGATTTTGTTCATCGACGAAATCCATACGATCATCGGCGCCGGCGCTGCATCGGGCGGGGTTCTGGATGCCTCGAACCTGATCAAGCCGGTACTTGGCAGCGGTGAACTGCGGTGCATGGGATCGACGACCTACCGTGAATATCGCGGAATATTTGAGAAGGATCATGCGCTGGCACGACGCTTTCAGAAAATTGATGTGCCTGAACCCAGTATTCCCGAGACTGTCGAGATACTGACGGGTCTGCAATCACGATTTGAAGAGCATCATAATGTTCGTTACACCGATAAAGCTCTGCAATCGGCCGCCGAACTTGCTGCACGTCACCTGACCGATCGGTTTTTGCCTGACAAGGCGATCGACGTTATTGACGAAGCTGGCGCCCGCGTACGGCTCAATGATTCAGTCGGTGATGAACAGCAGGTCATTGATGTTGAGGAGATTGAAGACATCGTGGCGCGTATGGCACGCATTCCGTCGAAGAGTGTCTCGGTATCAGATCGTGATTTGCTGCAGTATCTCGAGCGTGACCTGAAACTGGTGATATTCGGTCAGGATAAGGCCATTGGCGTGTTAGCCTCGGCGATCAAAATGGCTCGCTCAGGGTTGCGGGAACCGGAGAAACCGGTTGGTGCCTATTTGTTTGCCGGACCGACGGGTGTTGGCAAGACGGAAGTCACACGCCAGCTTGCTCATGCACTGGGCATTGAACTGATACGTTTCGATATGTCGGAATATATGGAACGCCACACCGTGTCGCGACTAATCGGTGCGCCGCCGGGTTATGTCGGCTTCGATCAGGGTGGGCTGTTGACTGAGGCCGTCAGCAAGAATCCGCATTCGGTTCTTTTGCTTGACGAGATTGAGAAGGCACATCCGGAGGTGTTTAACCTGTTATTGCAGGTTATGGATCACGGCACGCTGACTGACAACAATGGGCGTCAGGCTGATTTCCGCAACGTGATCCTGATTATGACGACTAATGCCGGCGCTGCAGATATGAGTCGCGCCTCGATGGGGTTCATGCATCAGAATCATGTATCTGATGGCATGGAAGCGATCAAGAAGATGTTCACGCCGGAATTTCGTAATCGTCTTGATGCGGTCATTCAATTTGACCCGCTCGACATTGATTCTATCCTGCGGGTCGTCGATAAACTGGTTCTGGAACTGGAGACTCAGCTCGAAGACCATGATGTGACACTTGAGCTGGAGCCTGAGGCACGTTCCTGGATTGCGGAGCGTGGCCATGATCCGGCGATGGGCGCACGACCCATGTCGCGTGTGATCCAGGAAAATATCAAGCGACCCCTGGCCGAAATTCTGTTATTCGGTGAACTGGCCGATGGGGGTGATGTACGTATCGTGCTGGAAGATGACGATACCCTGGGACTTGTGCTCACTCCGAATACCAAGAAACTGGAGCACTTCTCGGAATCAGAACCCACCTCAGAGTCTGAACCGGATTAAGCGGGCCGGGAGCGGAGGTTTACCGTTCGCGGTAAATGATGCGGCCTTTGCTGAGATCGTAGGGTGTCAACTCTACCGTAACCTTGTCACCCGTCAGAATACGGATGTAGTGCTTGCGCATTTTTCCGGATATATGCGCCGTCACCGTATGACCATTTTCCAACTCGACTCGAAAAGTCGTGTTGGGCAGAGTCTCGGTGACTACACCGTCCATTTGTATTGCTTCTTCTTTAGCCATTCGGCACCTTCAGTCTGAGCGGGGCGAATTCTGCAAGACTTTGCCTAACTCTGCAAGCAATCAGTGCCAGTTCCGGCAGTTAGTCCAGTAATCGGCTGGTCTCCATTGAATCTCTGGGCCAGTTTCCGGGTGACGGGAAGGTGGTCAGACGGGTCAGGAGGTGATTGAATTCAGTACGCGAAATCTCGCGGCTACCGAGGCTGGCCAGGTGTCGGGAAGCGACCTGGCAGTCAATCAATTCTATTCCTGTCGCGCGACATATGGATCTCAGCTTGATCAGTGCGACCTTGGACGCATCGGTCAGGTGAGAAAACATCGATTCACCAAAGAAAGTCCGGCCAATGCTGATGCCATACAGGCCCCCGACCAACTGACCATCACACCAGGTCTCAATGGAATGAGCATGGCCAGCTTTGTGCAGTTGTTCATAGGCAGCCGCCATCCGGGCTGTGATCCAGGTGCCGGTATTATCATCGCGGTGGGCACCGCGTGCCGCACATCCGGCTACGACATCGGCAAAAGCCTGATCGACTGATACGGAATAAATATTTTTCCGTAATGTTTTGGTCAGACTGCGGGAAATTCTGATTTCGGCCGGGAACAGGACCGCTCGCGGGTCCGGTGTCCACCACAGGATTGGTTGATCATCGCTGAACCAGGGGAAAATACCGAGCCGGTAAGCAGCGAGTAATCGCTCGATGGAAAGGTCGCCACCAATTGCCAAAAGTCCGTTTGGATCAGTCAGTGCATTGCACGGATCCGGGAATTCGTCGGGTGGCGCATCCGGATCGATCCAGCGAAGATTCAGATCTGGCTCGTTCATCGAGTGTCGCGCCTGAATGGCATATGCCCTCGAACCGTGTCGATGTATTCGTCAGTATAGGTACGCTCATGATCGAGAAAGGCATCAACGGCATCCGCAAACTGTGGATGCGACAATGAATGTGCAGACCAGGTTTCGGTCGGTTCGAAACCCCGGCTAATCTTGTGCTCGCCCTGGGTCCCCGGTTCAAAGTGTTGCAACCCATTGGCAATGCAATACTCGATACCCTGGTAATAGCAGGTTTCGAAATGAAGGCTATGGTAGCGGGCCGAGCTGCCCCAATAGCGCCCATACAGGGTATCTCCGCCGTGAAAACAGATGGCACATGCGATTGGCTTATCGTGGTAAACGGCAAGGATCACGAGAATGTGTTCAGGCATGTGGTTCGAGATCATTTTAAAAAAACCCTCGTTTAAATAGGGTTTGCGGCCGCGGCGTAAAAAACTGCTGGCATAGAGTGGCATAATGTCGCGCCACAGTTCGACTGTCAGGTCGCTGCCACTGAGTTGTCTGAATATGATCCCGGATTCCTCGATTCGGCGGCGCTCACGGCGCAATTTCTTGCGTTTGCTTGAGCGAAGTCCTGTTAAATAATCGTCAAAGGTTGAGTAACCGCGATTGTGCCAATGAAACTGGCAATCTTTGCGCAGCAGCAGGCCATGTTGCTCGAGAATCTCGCGGTCCCGCTGTTCGGCGAAGAGAACATGCCAGGATGAAATATCTTGCTGTTCAGCGAGCCGCCGGGTTGTCAGGATCAGTGTGCTGGCCAGTTCGTCAAAGTCATGCCCGGGTGCAGTCAGGAACCGTGGGCCGGTTACCGGCGTAAAGGGAATGGCTGAAACCAGTTTCGGATAATAGTGTAGCCCGGCCTGCTGATAGGCCTCTGCCCAGGCGAAATCAAATACAAATTCCCCCCATGAATTGGTTTTCCTGTAGAGCGGTAGTGCGGCTATGAGTTTCCTGTCGTCGTAAAGGGCGGCGTGACACGGCAGCCAGCCCGTGTCGCGCCCAACACTGCCGCTTGTTTCGATTGATGCCAGAAATTCATGCCGCAGGAATGGGTGGTCCGTGCCTGCCAGGGCATTCCACGCGGAGGGTTCGATGGCTTCGATCGAGTCTATGAATTCGGTTCGCACGTTGAGTTTATTGTAGGGAAAAAGCAGGTTAATAATGGCTGTCAGACACCCATTGACGGCCGGCTATTTCCCTGGTGGCGGCAAAGCATCACAGACGACTGACACGACCGCGATGCGGTTTTAATCGAGTCCGTCGAGGTATTTCTCAGCATCGAGTGCGGCCATGCATCCGGCGCCGGCCGAAGTAATTGCCTGACGATAGACAGGATCAGCGACATCGCCGGCTGCGAAGACGCCAGGTATGCTGGTCGCTGTAGCCTGCTGGGTACGGTTTGCGTTGACGATGAGGTAATTATCTTCCATGTCCAGCTGACCCTTGAACATCGTCGTATTCGGAGCATGACCAATGGCAATGAATACGCCGGTTAATTCGATATCCTGAGTTTGTTCATCTGCTCCGGTGCTCTTGACCCGGATGCCAGTCACGCCGCTGTCATCGCCGAGAACCTCGTCAAGTACGTGATCCCACAAAATCTCGACATTGCCGTCAGCTTGCTTGGCGAACAGCTGGTCCTGCATCATTTTTTCAGCACGCAGCGAATCACGACGGTGGATCAGTGTGACCTTTGAGACAATATTTGACAGGTACAGAGTTTCTTCAGCAGCGGTGTTACCGCCGCCGATGACGGCGACGGATTGATTGCGGTAGAAAAAACCGTCACAGGTTGCGCAGGCTGAGACACCGCGGCCTTTGAACTTATCTTCGCTATCGAGACCGAGGTAGCGGGCTGTCGCTCCGGTAGCGATGATCAACGCATCGCAGGTGTACTCCGTCTGGCTGCTCCACAGGTGAAAAGGTCGTGAGGTCACGTCTACCCGGTCGATATGATCGCTGATCAATGTGGTTTCGAACCTTTCCGCATGGTTGCGGAGCTGTTCCATCAGCTCGGGCCCTTGCAGGCCTGGTGGCCCACCGGGCCAGTTGTCGACTTCGGTGGTCGTCATGAGCTGACCGCCTAGTTCGAGTCCGGTGATGAGCACCGGTTTGAGGTTGGCTCGTGCGGCGTAAACGGCCGCTGAATAACCGGCTGGGCCGGAACCGAGGATCAGCAATCGGGCATGTGTCGTGTCTGGCATGATAATTGGGATTGTAGGGTAGTGGGTGCGCTGGAATGCTAAAGGTACAGTGGTTTCTGCGGCAATAGTGTAGGGGAAACACTCCCAGCTTGCACACCGGGGCCCAATTGCTGCTATCATTCAGGGTAATAACTGCTTATGATTAAAGTAGTTAACTTGTGTTGTTGTTGTTGTATCTCAGTTCATCGTCAATTGTGGGGATTGCGTGTGGCCAGAGTAGCCAGAATGCCCGGTCAGCCACAGGCTGGCAGTGGGTCGTCCGTCGCTTATTCCGTTCGTGAAGCTGCCTTATGGGTTTTCGCAGCGTTAGCGATCATCATGCTGGTCGCATTGATGACCTACGATACGCGGGATCCGGGTTTCAGCCATACCGGCGACGGGGCGGCAATTCGTAACCAGATCGGCGCAGCCGGTGCCTGGTTTGCCGATGTGACCTATAGCCTGTTCGGTATCCCGGCCTACCTGTTTCCGCTTATGGTTATGGTAGCCGGCTGGTTCATTTTTTCAGCGCGTGCGAATGCCAAACCACTGGATCGAACGGCTATGCTGACCCGTGTTGGCGGTTTCGTGATCTGTCTTACCTCAAGCAGCGGATTGGCAACCTTACATTTTGGCGCGCCGGTGTTGCCACAGTCAGCTGGTGGTGCACTCGGCGATACCTTTGGCATGGCGCTGACGAGTGGTCTGGGTTCACTCGGTGCAACGCTGATATTGCTTTCGCTGTGGCTGGCGTCTGTTTCCCTGTTTACCGGTATATCCTGGCTGGATGTCATGGACAAGATCGGTCACCAGGTGTTGATCCGCTTCGAACAGGCGCGTGTGATTGCCCTCATTCTCAAGGATAAGGCGATGGCACGCAGAGCCCAGCAAGAACGGCAGGAAGTCGTTCGTGTACATCGTAAGAAAACCGGGCAGAAGAAGGCGCCGCACATTGAACCGGTGTTGCCAAGCGTGGCGACCAGCAAACGCGCAGCGCGGGAACGCCAGACGCAAATGTTTGAGACAACTTCGGCTGGAGAGCTGCCGCCGTTGTCAATTCTTGATGAACGGCCTGATCATGCACTTGGGTACTCGGAAGATTCCCTGCAGGCGATGTCTCGGCTTGTCGAGATGAAACTCCATGATTTTGGTGTTGAGGTTGAGGTCGTCGCGGTCCATCCCGGCCCTGTTGTGACCCGCTTTGAGCTGGATCCGGCGCCGGGTGTCAAGGTCAGTCAGATCAGTAATCTGTCCAAGGATATTGCCCGGTCACTGTCGACGATCAGTGTGCGGGTCGTTGAAGTCATTCCGGGCAAGTCAACCGTGGGCCTTGAGATTCCAAATGAAACGCGGGAACTCGTGACGCTTGGTGAGATTTTACGTTCACAGGCCTATGAAGATCTGAAATCGCCGCTGACCCTCGGTCTTGGCAAGGACATCAGCGGTAAACCGGTGGTCGCCGCCCGGCGGGGCATGTTGCCCGAACTGATCCAACACGAAAAGGTCGGATTCGTCGTCGATTCACCGCAGGATTTGGCTGATGCCATGGTCCGCCTGGCGAACGATCCCGATCTCCGCCGGCGCCTCGGTGAGAACGCCGCCGAATACGCCCGCGGGAACTTCCGGCTGGAAGATCAGGCACGGGGCGTTGCGGAACTGTATCAGAGATTGATGAGGGGATGAGGGATGAGGGATGCGGGATGAGAGATCAGAGATGAGGGATCAGGGATGAGAGATGAATCCTTCATCCATTATCCTTCTCGCTTCTCTCATCCGGCGTCTTTTCTCGGGGCTCGAACGGTGGGGATGGGTCGTGTTTCCTTTGGACCGATGACCGGTAGTTGAACAGCTTTCGGCAGAGAATTGCGTATTCGTCTGACAGTTCATGGCAGTCGTCCGTAACGCGTCTTGCCGATCCTGTTTCGAGAAGATTCCGAATCTGTTCGATGGTTTCCTCGGCGCTCGCATAAGCTCGGGCAAGGTAATGCAGGTACTCCCCTTTGTATTGGCGAAGTGCATGGCCTTCGACAATCTGTGACGACACACTCTTGGCCGAACGTCGTGCCTGCGACCCTTCTTCGTACAACTCATGCGAGGGCAACTTGAACGTCATGGCATGAAACCGGAGTCCCAACGCGTGAGCAAGCTGGTACACCTCGAGCGACTCATGCGGTCTCTTGTTGCTATCAACCACGCCATCACCTCATCCTTCATCCTTCATCCTTCATCCTTCATCCCTCATCCTTCATCCCTCATCCCTCATCCCTCATCCCTTCCCCTCATCCAACGATATGCTTCTTCCGGTGGACATAGTCCCAAACGACGTACCGATCCAGGTCTTGGCCGCTCGTGAAAAAGACGCGCCCCTTCGTTGATTCCGCCAGCTCATTGGCGAACTGGATGTCACTGCGCGACTGGTTCCAGCTGGAAAGCAGGAAAATGTTGATCGTGACGCCCTCGCGGCTGCACAACATGCCCTCGCGCAGTGTGGCTTTTTCCGTACGGGAGTGGGCCGGGTAAATCAGATACAGCATGTGGTCCTCGAAGTGAGCCGTGGGCAGACCGTCGGTGATGAGGATAATCTGACGGTTCTGTGTGTCTTGGGTGGTCAAGAACTTGCGGGCCAATTGCAGGCCATGCTGAATGTTCGTGAAGTGGGGGGGGATCATCATCTCGCTGATATCAGGATCGCTCATGTCGGCTTTTAAACGAACCACGGGGTCCCAGACGGTCACGGGCTTGTGCATGAGCTTCACATCT
>NZCC01000033.1 GCA_002688175.1 Chromatiales bacterium | reverse complement strand
GCGAGTTTCGGTTTGCGCACGCCGGTGGCGGGGCGATACTGCAAGTGCAGGATGCCGGCATCCTGGTCCGCGCTGCCCTGTGCAACCGCTAAAAAAGCACCCGCACCAAGTTTTTTGAGTTGGGATAAACCATAAAACCGGGTTTTCCATCCGTGACGTTTGGCCAGTTTGCCCAGCGTATCGCGGTAGGTGTCTGCCGTCAGCTTATTTGCCGGCAAAGCAGTCAGCCAGCGGGCGAGGTTGATCGCCTCGGCCTCGGCCATAGTTCTGTGCAGATCGAGGCGTTGCTGCATGCCGATCAGGCGTAATTTCTTGAGCGTCTGGCGTTGCTTGGGTTGGCTGTGAAAATCGGGCAGGTGAAATGTATGTGCCGCCACTGCGAGTAACAATGCTCGCAGCGCCGGTTCGGACTGGTGGGTTTCCAGGCCCAGCGCAACGACACCCAGATTACGCGGATGTTCAGACAGCGCAGCCTTCACGGCTTCAGCGGCCCATTTGAGCAATCCATACGTTTCAACAGGTGTTCCATCGGCAGCTTTGTCCGGTAGTTTATGCAGCCACACACCGGTGGCGCGACGATTTAGCAAGCGGGTAAAAGCCTGGTCACCGGCGCCGCGACGTTTGTCGATTAAGCGCAGCGCATCGGTGCCGGGAACCTGTCGCCATAGCGGTGCCGGTATCTTGTCAGGAGTGATGATGATCAGGCCATCCAGCTTGCCCAGTGCGGTGTCGGTAACTTGTCCAACTGTCTGAATGATCTGGAAAATTTTGGTTGCAGGTAATAAATTGGACATGATTGCTTCGCTTGACCATGAAGAGGTAAACCCCGATCATACCGGGACTTTTGCAGACCGGGCTGTGCGCAAACAGCCCGCAGTTGATAAAGATTAGCAAATATTCCGCCGTCTGCGCAGGCAATTATTTTTTTAGAGGCTTCAGTGGTCGACTTTAACCGCTTTGATGATGTAGATCCTGAAGAAACTCAGGAGTGGCTGGAATCCATGGATTCTGTGTTGCAGGCCCATGGTCCGGACCGCGCACATTTTCTTCTCAACAGCATGATTGACCATGCGCGTCGTTCGGGTGCTTACTTGCCGTACAGCGCGACGACAGCTTACCTGAATACGATTCCGGTTAGCCAACAGCCGGAATATCCGGGTGACCGGGCGATCGAACGGCGCATCGAGGCCTATATTCGCTGGAACGCCATGGCGATGGTCGTGCAGGCTAACCGCCGCAGCGCCGAGTATGGCGGGCATATTGCCACCTACGCATCCTCTGCAACCCTGTACGAAGTTGGTTTTAATCATTTCTGGCGTGGCCAGGAGGGTAGTCACGGTGACGACCTGATCTATTTTCAGGGTCATGCATCGCCGGGTATCTACGCTCGCGCTTTCCTGGAAGGCCGACTGAACGAGAGCCAGTTAACGCATTTTCGTCGCGAGGTAGGCGGTAAAGGCCTGTCTTCGTACCCGCATCCCTGGTTGATGCCGGACTTCTGGCAATTTCCAACTGTGTCGATGGGCCTCGGGCCGATGTTTGCCATCTACCAGGCGCGTTATATGCGTTATCTGGAACATCGCGGGCTGGCGAAAACAAAAGGCCGCAAGGTCTGGGCCTTTCTTGGCGATGGCGAGATGGATGAACCCGAGTCGATGGGTGCCCTCACGATGCCGGTTCGCGAGAAACTCGATAACCTTATTTTTGTCATTAATTGCAATCTGCAGCGTCTCGACGGACCGGTGCGTGGTAACGGTAAAATTATCCAGGAATTAGAGGCCGCGTTCCGTGGTGCAGGCTGGGCCGTCATCAAGGTTGTCTGGGGCTCGCGTTGGGATCCGTTACTGGCCCAGGATGATCAGAGCCTGTTGCACCAGCTCATGGAAGAGTGTGTCGATGGCGACTACCAGACCTTCAAATCCCGTGACGGTGCTTACGTCCGCGAACACTTCTTTGGTCGGTACCCGGAGTTAGCCGAGATGGTGGCCAATTTGTCTGATGAAGACATCTGGCGGCTGAAACGCGGCGGACAGGATGCGTTGAAGGTTTATGCGGCCTATGAACGTGCCGTCAGGCACGAGGGACGGCCGGTTGTGATTCTGGCCAAGACGGTCAAGGGTTTCGGTCTGGGTTCGGCCGCGGAAGGCAAGATGACTGCGCACCAGACTAAAAAACTTACCGTCGACGACCTGAAGATTTTTCGTGATCGTTTCGATATCCCGGTATCTGACAGCGAGATTGAGGCGGTGCCGTTCTGCCGTCCGGCCGAGGACAGTGAGGAAATTCGTTATCTGCACGAGCGTCGTGCAGCTCTGGGCGGGTATCTTCCGGCACGAACAGTTAAGGCTGAGCCGTTGGCTGTGCCGCCACTCGATGCGTTCCAGAAGCAGCTTGACGGGTCTGGTGAGCGGGAGATCTCGACCACGATGGCCCTGGTACGAATTCTGACCACCATGATTCGGGACAAGAACATCGGTAAGCACATCGTACCCATCGTATCGGATGAGGCGCGAAGTTTTGGCATTGAAGGATTGTTCCGGCAGATCGGGATCTATTCGCTGGTCGGGCAGCTATATACGCCCCAGGATTCAGAGCAGCTGATGTACTACCGTGAAGACCAGCAGGGGCAGATTCTGCAGGAAGGCATTAACGAGGGGGGCGCCTTCTGTTCGTGGACGGCGGCCGCAACGAGTTACGCGAATCACGGCGTGTATTCCATTCCATTCTTTATCTATTACTCGATGTTTGGTTTTCAGCGCATCGGTGATTTTATCTGGGCGGCCGGCGACATGCAGGCGCAAGGTTTTCTGATCGGTGGTACAGCCGGCAGAACGACGCTGGCCGGCGAAGGACTTCAACACCAGGACGGGCACAGTTTGCTGGCCGCCTCGACGATCCCTAATTGTGTTGCCTACGATCCGGCCTATGCTTATGAGCTGGCCGTCATCATTCAGGATGGCATGCGGCGTATGTACCGGGAAGAAGAACGTGTCTTCTATTACATCACCTGCATGAATGAGAATTACCTCCAGCCGGCGATGCCACCGGGAGTCAAGGACGGTATCGTGCGTGGCATGTATGAGCTCAAGGCAGGCGAGCAGGGAAAACTTCGCGTACAGTTGTTTGGTGCCGGCACGATAGTGCGTGAAGTTCTGAGTGCAGCAGAAATTCTCGAGCAGGATTATGGTGTGCAGGCGGACATCTGGAGTGTTACAAGTTTCAGCGAACTGCGTCGTGACGGCATGGACTGCGACCGCTGGAATATGCGCCACCCGGGCGAAACGCCACGTAATTCATATGTCACCCAATGTCTGGCCACACGTTCCGGACCGTTTGTCGTGGCAACCGATTACATGCGCATTGTCGCTGATCAGATTCGGCCGTGGATTCCCGGTCACTATGTCGTGCTTGGCACGGACGGTTATGGGCGGAGTGATTCGCGGCGCGCTTTACGTGATTTCTTTGAGGTTAATGCAAAACATATTGTGCTGGCGGCATTGAAGGCATTGCTGGATGATGGGCAGCTCAAGGCATCTGTCATTGAAGCCGCGATCGAAAAGCTGGCAATCGATACTGATAAACCGAACCCGGTAACCTGTTAAGCAGGACGGGTGCTGAATATTTTGTGTTTTTAAGGATTGAGTAAGAGAAATAATGGCGAGCCATCACGAAGTTCGGGTTCCTGATCTCGGTGATTTTGACGCTGTCGAGATTGTCGAGGTAATGGTGGCTGTTGGTGACCATGTGTCTTTGGAAGACCCGTTGATTACGCTGGAAACCGATAAAGCTGCGCTGGAAGTGCCCTCGACGGCCGAAGGCACGATTGCCGAGTTATTGGTTGCAACCGGCATGCGCGTGTCACAGGGTGACCCGATCGTCGTTGTCGAAACGACGCTCGCATCGCCTGATCCGGATGCCGTGGCATCGGCATCGGCTGGCAAGACTGAATCGGTTGTCGTTACCGCAGCTGCTCCGGTTGCGCCGCCAGCGCCGCCCGTTTCCCGGCCAGTTCCGACTCCGGTTGATCCGGTGCCGGTATCAAGGGCGCCAGCCGGATTGCCGCCGATTAATGAGGCGACGTTCGGTCATGCGCACGCGAGTCCGTCCGTGCGCAGGTTCGCACGTGAACTCGGAGTCAATCTTGCGCAGGTAACCGGGACCGGCCGCAAGGCGCGGGTTATGCATGATGATATCAAGGCATTCGTTAAAGCCGTTATGCAGGGGCAAGCGGCAGTCGCGTCCGATTCTTCCTGGCCAAGTCTGCCGGAGGTTGATTTCGGCAAGTACGGTGAGATCGAGCTCAGGCCACTGTCCCGTGTGCAGAAAATCTCCGGTCCTCGCCTGCATGCGAGCTGGGTTAATTATCCACACGTCACGCAACAAGATGAGGCCGACATTACCGATCTCGAGGAACGGCGTCAGCGGCTCAAAGGTCCGGCAAAAGAAAAAGGGGTTCCGTTGACACCGCTGGCTTTTGTTATCAAGGCGACGGCCATTGCCCTGGGCGAATTCCCGGTTTTCAATACTTCGATGTCTGCAGACGGCAAGAGCCTCGTTTACAAAAAGTATTTCCACCTTGGTTTTGCTGCCGATACACCGAACGGCTTGCTCGTGCCGGTCATTCGCGATGTCGAGCAGAAAGATGTCATGAGCATTGCAACCGAACTCGGCGAACTCAGTGCGCTGGCGCGCGCGGGCAAGTTGACGGCCGAGCAGATGCAGGGCGGGACATTCACTGTGTCGAGCCTGGGCGGGATTGGCGGTACACATTTTACGCCGATCATCAATCCGCCCGAAGTTGCGATCCTCGGTGTCGGTCGTTCCGCGATCAAGCCGGTGTACCAGGATGGTGAGTTTGTCGCGCGGCTGATTCTGCCGATATCGTTGTCATATGATCATCGCATCATTGATGGTGCAACGGGTGTGCGGTTTACGACCTGTCTGGCGAATGTGCTGGCCGATGTCGATCGGCTCATGCTCGGTTAACAGGAGCGATCATGAGCCAGTTGCACGATGTAAGGACGCCGGATATTGGTGAGTTTGACGCGGTTGAAATCATCGAGGTACACGTTAGCGTTGGTGATCGGGTTGCCCCTGAAGATTCACTGATTACACTCGAAAGTGACAAGGCTGCAATGGAGGTGCCGTCACCGGTCGGCGGTATTGTTGAAGAATTATGTGTCGAACTGGGTGATAAGGTATCGGAAGGTGACCTGATTATCCGGGTTGCCGGCATGGTTGACGGAGATTCTGCTGCGCCTGAAGTAGCGCCACCTGCAGTGATCGCCGCTTCTGTGGCGGCGAGGGATTTCACCGGTCACGTCGATATTGAAACCCGGTTGGTCGTACTTGGTTCTGGTCCGGGTGGTTATACGGCGGCGTTTCGAGCGGCTGATCTTGGTCTCGATGTTACCTTGATCGAACGCTGGCCGACACTGGGTGGCGTGTGTCTGAATGTCGGCTGCATCCCGTCCAAGGCCCTGCTGCACGCGGCGAAAGTTATCGACGAAGCTGAGGAGATGGCGGCGTGCGGGATTCAATTCGGCACGCCGGAGATTGATGCGGACGCACTGCGGGATTGGAAGAACAAGGTTGTCGGTCGGCTGACCGGTGGCCTGGAAGGACTGGCGAAACAACGCAAGGTTAACGTCGTGCGCGGTACCGGCACATTCCTGTCGGCGCATCATATTGAAGTCACGGACGGCGAAACAAAACAGGTTGTTGCTTTTGAGCAATGCATTATCGCGGCCGGATCTGAAGCGGTACGCATTCCGGGCTGGCCGGAGGATCCGCGGATCATCGATTCGACCGGTGCTCTGGAGCTTAATACGATACCGGAACGCATGCTGGTGGTCGGTGGCGGCATCATCGGGCTCGAAATGGCGACAGTGTATGCAGCACTTGGTGTTGAAGTGTCAGTTGTTGAATTGATGGATCAACTCATGCCCGGTTGCGATAAAGATTTATTGCGGCCGCTGGTTAAACGTATCCGATCGCGCTATGGCAAGCTCATGACAAGTACGAAAGTCATCGGCATGGCAGCGACTGAAGACGGCATTGAGGTCAGCTTCGAAGGCAAGAGTGCACCTGAAAATGAAACCTATGGCCTGGTGCTCGTCTGCGTCGGGCGGGCGCCGAACGGTGGGAAAATCTCAGCCGATCAGGCTGGCGTAGCCGTCGATGAGCGCGGGTTTATCAACGTTGATAAACAAATGCGCACCAATGTCGAACATATTTTTGCGATTGGTGATGTTGTCGGTCAGCCAATGCTGGCGCATAAGGCGACCCATGAAGCGAAGGTCGCCGCCGAGGTAGCTGCAGGCAAGAAAAGGGCATTCGATGCACGCGTCATTCCGTCTGTTGCCTATACCGATCCCGAGGTGGCCTGGGTAGGACTGACTGAGACCGAGGCCCGGGCACAGGATGTTGCCTTTGAAACCGGCAAATTTCCATGGGCGGCCAGCGGCCGCTCACTGTCGCTGAATCGTGATGAGGGGCTGACCAAGATCCTGTTCGATCCGCAAACCAAGCGCGTGATCGGTGCCGGCATCGTCGGGCCTAACGCCGGTGACCTGATCGCTGAGTTGGCGCTGGCGATTGAGATGGATTGTGATGCTGAGGACATCGGGCTGACGATTCATCCGCATCCGACCCTGTCGGAAACGATTGCGATGGCAGCCGAGGCATTCGATGGTACGTTGACGGATCTATACATTCCGAAATCAAGCTAAACGGCTGGCTGAACCAGGGATTGTTGCCGGCAGCCACTGCTGCGGGTATTTCGCCTGACTGGGTAGGTATTTCTATCTCTATCCAAAGGGTATTGTCTTGCAGTATGTTTAGCTATTGTGTAGGCATTGACGGGGTAGTTACTTGGATCCGCTCGTTCAGCTCGCCATAATCTGGGTTGGTGTCTACGTTGCCAGTGTCATGGCAGCCAAGACCAAGTTGACGTCGGTCCTGTATTTCCTGGCCTTCGGTTCGCTGATGGTTAATGTCGGTATTCTGCCGACCGAGAGCGCACCTTTCATTCGTGACTTTGCCGAGTTCGGCATCATCCTCATCATGTTTGCCCTCGGGGTTGAGGAGAATACAAAAAATTTCCTGATTAGCATCAAACGTAGCTGGGGTATTGCCTTCTTCGGCGCTGTCGCCCCCTTCATGACGGCTTACAGTATCTGCGATTATTACTGGCACGATACTAATATTTCCATCATGTGTGGCCTGACGATGACGGCAACAGCGGTATCGTTGACGATGGTTTCACTTAAAAGCCTCGGACTGCAGAAGTCAAAGGCAGCAACCGGGATCATGACATCGGCCGTACTTGACGATATAGCGTCTCTCGCGCTGGTGGCCATTCTGGTACCGATTGCGACCGGTCAGGCTGAAGTCAGCATCGTAGCCATTGGCTGGATTATCGGTAAGGCCGTACTGTTTTTCGGCGGCATTGCGCTGGTCGGGGCTTACTTGTTGCCGCATGATCTCAGTGGCTGGGTGGCTCAGGTGCCGCTCATCGGCCGGTACGGGGTTCGTGATCTGCTGGCTACCGGACATGGAGAACACTCGACGCTTACGGTGCTATTGATGGCTCTCGTTGTGGGGCTGCTGGCACACGAATTTGGGTTCCATCCGGCTGTTGGAGCCTATATGGCGGGGCTGGTTCTGCGTGAGGAATATTTCCTGCTGGAAGGCAAGTCGTCATACGGTTCTTATCGGCGTACGAAAACGGTTATTGATAATGCGGCCTTCTCATGGATTGGACCGATTTTTTTTATTGACCTCGGTACCAAGATAATTTTCGACTGGGAAGTGTTTGTAGCCGTTATTCCGCAGACCTTCTTCCTGACGACGGGCTTATTTGTTGCGCAGATAGTATCTGCCGGACTGGCGGCACGTTACACGGGCAAATTCTCTTTTTATGAGAGCATGATCATTGGCTTTGGCATGCTTGGTCGAGCTGAACTGGCTTTCGTCGTCATGGATATTGCCTATGTGCAAAACAATATCCTGAGTACCGAAGCCTTTTTCACGCTGATGTTTACGGCATTCTGGCTTAATGTAGCAGTACCGATCACGCTCACGCTGTGGAAACCACTTTACGACAGGGCAGAGCAGAGGACCCCCCCGTAGGAGCGGATTCCCGCTGTGATCAGATGGTCTCATTGGGTCAGATTGTACTTGTGGTCTGCGATGTTCTCTGTTTTTGCTGGGCTTGCCACAGGTCTGCATAATGCTCTTTACGGTCCAGCAACTCATCGTGCGTACCCTGTTCGACAATTCGGCCGTGGTCCAGGACGATGATTCGGTCCGCATCGATAATTGTTGACAGGCGGTGTGCGATGACGAGACTGGTATGCTCCTGAGCAATTTCTCGTAATGCGCCGAGGATGGCCTGTTCCGACTTGCTGTCGAGTGACGATGTTGCTTCGTCGAAGACGAGAATCGGTGGTCGTTTGAGGATGGTACGCGCGATGGATACCCGTTGTTTTTCGCCGCCTGATAATTTGAGCCCGCGTTCGCCCACGATGGTCCCCGAGCCCTGCGGCAAGCTGGCGATAAACTCGGACAAGTGTGCAAGTCGAATGGCATTGTCGACATCAGTATCGCTTGCATCAGGTCTTCCGTAGCGAACGTTTTCATAAATGCTGTCATTGAACAGCACCGTGTCTTGCGGGACGATGCCGATCGATTGCCGTAACGATCCCAGTGTTACTTTGCTGATGTCCTGACCGTTGATCCTGACGTTGCCCCCGGTCGTGTCGTAGAACCGAAACAGCAGTTTGACGAGCGTCGATTTGCCCGCGCCACTTGATCCAACGATGGCTATTTTTTTCCCTGCAGGCAGTTTGAAACTGACCTCGTGCAGAATGGGTCGGTCGGGGCGGTAGCTGAAGCTGACGCGGTTAAATTCGATCCCTCCATCACCAGGTTTCAGCGCCTTTGCGTCAGGAATATTGATGATCTTTGGCTGGACATCGAGCAGATCGAACAGTCGTTCGATGTTCGCAAGTGAACCTTTGATCTCGCGGTAAATGAAGCCGAGAAAACCGAGTGGCATGAACAATTGGATCATAAACTGGTTGATCAGGACGAAATCACCGAGCGTCAGGATGCCGGCACGGACCTGGAACGCGGCGATGCCGATCATGCTGGTCTGAGTGATCGCAATGATCAGTGCCTGGCCGCCGTTCAGGGCAAAAACAGACAGACGATTTTTACGTCGCGCCGTTTCCCATGCCTGCAATTCCCGATCATAGCGCTGAGCCTCGAATTCTTCGTTAGTGAAATACTTGACCGTCTCGTAATTGATCAGGCTGTCGATCGCACGCGTGTTGCTTGACGAGTCGGCCGCGTTGGCTTCGCGGACATACCGGGTGCGCCGTTCGGTTGCGATAATCGAGAAGGTGGCGTAGATCAGGACCGAAACGAGTGTGATGATGGCGTAGACAGGACCGTAGTTGATCATCAGGATGCCTGCGACCATCAAAATTTCGAACAACGTCGGTGCGATATTAAAGACGAAAAATCGCATCAGGAAACTGATCCCTGTAGTGCCGCGTTCGATATCTCGGGCCAGGCCTCCAGTTCGGCGGTTCAGGTGAAAGTCTAGATCGAGTTGATGCAGGTGACGAAATACTTGCAAGCCGAGAAATCGCATCGCACGTTCTGTGACGCGGCCGAAGACCGTGTCGCGGATCTCACCAAACAGAACATTCGAGAAGCGGGCCGCTCCATAAGCGAGGACCAGGCCGATCAGCAAAGTTGCGGTAATGCTGAGCCCGCCGTCGAGCTCAAGTCCATCAACGAGGGCCTTGAGGAAAAACGGGATGACAAGAATTGCGGCCTTGGAGATGATCAGGCAGATCAATGCCAGCGTGACCCGGCCCTTAAAGCGCATGAGGTAGGGCAACAGCGCCGTGATAATACGCCAGTTGATCTTGCCGGCCGGTTCTTCGGCGAAATTTCCGTGACGCATAGTGCTGAGCCTGGTGTACTGTAGTGAGAATTCGAAATTCAGGAAAACCTGCGGGATCGATTTCCAGCCATGATTAGCTGTCAATCACAGCTGATATCAGTCTTTTGTTTATATTCGCAGAGTTTGGCGATGATGCAACGTTTGCATTCGGGCTTGCGCGCCTTGCAGACATAGCGCCCGTGCAGGATCAGCCAGTGGTGTGCATCCTGCTGGAATTCCTCGGGGGTAAACCTGAGCAGCTTCTTCTCTACTTCCAGCGGGGTTTTGCCCGGTGCCAGTCGCGTACGGTTACTGACCCGGAAAATATGTGTGTCGACAGCGATTGTCGGTTGGCCGAAGGCTGTATTTAAAATGACATTAGCGGTCTTGCGCCCAACGCCTGCAAGGGCCTCCAGTTCGGCACGCGTCTCCGGTACCCGCCCGGCATGCTCGCTAATCAGCAACCGGCAGGTCTTGATAATATTTTTTGCCTTGCCGTTGTACAGACCGATAGTCTTGATATACCGCTTCAGACCCTGTTCCCCAAGCGTGGCAATGGCTTCCGGTGTATTGGCGAGCGGAAAGAGTTTCTGCGTAGCTTTATTGACGCTCACATCGGCAGCCTGAGCCGACAGGATGACAGCAATCAGCAGTTCAAAGGAACTGGAGTAGTTCAGCTCGGTAGCCGGGCTCGGATTGGATTCTCTGAGGCGAGCATAGATTGCAGCACGCTGGTCGGCGTTCATGAAATGGCCGCGGGCTAGCGCACGCGCATACCGGGTTGTGCTCCCGCATCCGGGCTGACAAGAAAAATATCCTCATTGCCGGGGCCTGCCGCCAGCAACATACCCTCAGAAACGCCAAAGCGCATTTTTCGTGGTTCGAGATTTGCAACGATGATGACCTGACGGCCGACCAGGGCTTCCGGATCATATGCCGTGCGAATGCCGGCCAGCACCGTGCGACGTTCATCGCCGAGTGAGACGGTTATGCGGAGAAGTTTATCTGCTCCGTCCACAACTTCCGCTGACAGGACTTCCGCAATCCGCAGGTCAACGTTTAGAAAATCGTCGATTGATATCATGGCTTTGTCACTATTGGTTGCTGACGTTGATGTTGCCTCGCCAGCAAGCTCGGCAGATTTCTCTACCAGGCGTGCGACGGCCTTGTTGTCGAGTCGTGAAATCAGGGGCACGAAGGCATTGATCTGTACGCCCAGGAGTGGCTCGCAACGGTTGTCCCAGGTCAGTGGGCCATTGTTCAGGAATGTCTCGGCTGCCGTCGCGATGCTCGGTAAGGTCGGTTTCAGATAGGTCATCAGCACCCGGAACAGGTTCAGTCCCTGAGTGCAGACGGCTTGCACGCGCGGCTGCTGTGTCTCGTCCTTGGCCAGTTGCCATGGTTTGTGTTTGTCAATGTATTGGTTCGCACGGTCTGCGAGTTTCATGATCTCACGCATAGCTCGGGAAAATTCCCGTTCCTCGTAGGCTTGCCGGATTGAATCCCCGGCGGCGAGGAATTCATCAAACAAGGCCGGGTCATCCAGTTCACCGGCCAGGTGACCGGAAAAATTACGGCTGATAAAGCCGGCACAACGACTGGCGATGTTGACAAATTTGCCGATCAGGTCCGAGTTGATTCGGGTGACGAAGTCGTCGAGACTCAGGTCGAGATCATCAATGCCCGGGCCGAGTCTGAAGGCATAGTAATAGCGCAGGTACTCCGGATTTAGTTCTTCCAGATAGGTGGCGGCCGAAATAAACGTGCCGCGTGATTTCGACATTTTCTGCCCGTTGACCGTTAAAAAGCCATGCGCAAAAACACCGGTTGGTTTGCGGTAGCCTGCTCCTTCAAGGACAGCCGGCCAGAACAGCGTATGGAAATAGATGATGTCCTTGCCGATGAAGTGGTACAACTCGGCGTCGCTGTCGGCGGCAAAATAGGTATCAAGGTCGGGTACGCCACCGTTCTTTCTGCCGAGGTTTACCAGGCTGGACATGTAGCCGATCGGTGCGTCGAGCCAGACATAGAAATACTTGTCTTCAGTACCGGGTATTTTGCAACCGAAATAAGGCGCATCGCGTGAGATGTCCCAGTCCTGCAATCCGACTTCGAACCATTCGTCCAGTTTGCGTGCGACACTCTGGCTGACGTGACCGTCAGCCATCCACTGACGCAGTGAGGTTTCAAATTCTCCAAGTCGGAAAAAATAGTGCTCGGATTCTTTGCGGATCGGTGCAGTGCCGGACACGACTGACTTCGGGTCGACCAGGTCACTCGGTGAGTAGGTACGGCTGCAGACCTCGCAGTTGTCGCCGGCCTGATCTTCGGCACCACACATGGGGCAGGTGCCGCGGACAAAGCGGTCCGGCAGAAACATACCGGCCTGTGCGTCATAAGCCTGTTCGATCGTACGTTTGGTGATCAGGCCCTTGGCATCGAGTCGGGCAAAGATCTGTTCGACAAGTTCGCGATTTTCTTCTGAATGAGTGGTATGAAAGTTGTCAAACTCGACAAAGAAACTGGCGAGGTCACGTTCGTGCTCGGTGTGCAAAGTGGTGACAAGTTCTTCCGGGCTGATACCGTCCTTGCGTGCTTTGAGCATGATCGGTGTGCCGTGAGCATCGCTGGCACAGACATAGGTACAGTCATTACCGATCAGGCGCTGATAGCGGACCCAGATATCGGTCTGGATATATTCGACGAGGTGACCCATATGGATGGGGCCACTCGCATATGGCAACGCACTGGTCACCAGCATCTTTCTGGTTACTGATTCCATCTGCCTGGTCACACGTTCAGATCTTTGACATCTTCGAATTTGCGCTTCTCGATGGCTGCCTCATACGCTGCTGTACCGCTGATGGTGCCCTTGTCCATCAAACTCTTGAGTGCCGAATCCATCGTTGTCATGCCGTCCTTGCGGCCGCCCTGCATCGTATTTTCCAGCTGATCGAGCTTGCCCTGCCGGATGATATTGGCCACAGCCGGGGTATTGATCATGATTTCAAGTGCTGCGACGAGTCCTTCTTTGCCGTTACGTGGTACCAGTTGTTGCGAAATTACGCCACGCAGCGAGGTCGACAGCATCGTGCGCACATGATTCTGTTTGTTGGTCGGAAACGTGTTGACGATGCGGTCGACGGTGGTGCCGGCACCATTTGTATGCAGTGTGCCGAATACCAGGATGCCCATTTCCGCAGCTGTTACAGCAATACTGATGGTTTCCAGGTCGCGCATTTCACCGACCAGGATCACATCAGGGTCTTCACGCAATCCTGAATGCAATGCATTGGCAAAGCTTGGCGTATGAATGCCGAGCTCTCGCTGGCTGATCAGGCAGCGCTGGCGTTCGTGGACGAACTCGATCGGATCCTCAATGGTCAGAATATGCCCGTTAAGCGTCTTGTTGAGTTCATCAATCATTGCTGCCAGCGTCGTTGATTTGCCCGAGCCGGTCTTGCCGGTAACGAGAATCATGCCCTGGGTATGCCGACACAGGTTCCTTAGCACCGGTGGCATATTTAACTCATCGAGTGTTTTGGCCTGCGATGGGATGGCGCGCATGACGCTGCCCATGCCGCCAAGATGGCGGAAAACATTAACGCGAAAACGGGCAACACCTTCTACCGAGTAGGCGAAGTCACATGAATCGTTTTCATCAAAGGTAGCGCGCATATGTTCCGACATGATCGCGATGAGCAGTTCCTCAGCTTCCTCTCTGCTTAGCGATTCGGAGCGGAGCGGAGTGAGTTCGCCGAAGACACGGATGCGTGGCGGCTGACCAGCAACCAGGTGCAGGTCTGAGCCATTGCGGGATATCAGCTGGCGCAGTAATTCGTCGAGCTTGTTCATGCTAACTCAGCCGCCGACTTCCAACTGTGGTAGTAAGCTGGTATCGGTGACAAATTTCTGAAACCCGCTCTTGTCCGTTGCGAACCGGTAGGCATCGTCCGGATCTATCTGCTTGGCCTTGATTGCTTCAAGCAGGGCATAGTCCATGGTCTGCATGCCGAGGTCGCGTCCGGTCTGTAATTGTGCCGGAACCTGGTGAGTCTGATCCGTCATAATCATCTTCGCGATCGCGCGGGTCATCACCATGATCTCCAGGGCGGCCCGACGACCCTTGCCGTCCGGCGTTTTGATAAGATTTTGCGTGACCACGGCTTTCAGACCCTGGCCCAGGAAGCTCTTGGTCTGTTCACGCATTTCACCCGGCAGGGCATCGATCATGCGGTCGATGGTTTTTGCTGCACCGGTTGTGTGTAGTGTACCCAGCACCAGGTGACCGGTTTCGGCGGCCGTCATTGCCATCGAGATGGTTTCAACGTCGCGCATCTCACCAACCAGAATGACATCGGGGTCTTCGCGCAGTGCGGCGCGAATACCATCGGCAAATGTTGGCAGGTGGGTACCGAGTTCGCGCTGAATAATTTGTGAGCGCTGGCTCTGATGAACGAACTCGATCGGATCTTCAAGGCTGATGATATTCTGGTTACGTGTCTGGTTGATGTGGTTGACCATTGCCGCGAGGGTGGTTGACTTGCCGGTACCCGTTGACCCGGTTACCAGGATCATGCCCTGATGATGATCGCAGAGCCTGGCCAGAATGCCCGGCATCTGCAGGTCGTCCAGGGTCGGAATTTTCTGTGGAATGAAGCGAAATGTTGCACCGACACCCGTCGCCTTGCGAAACACGTTGACACGAAATCGCCCGCCATCCTCAGAGACATAGGAAAAGTCGATGTCGGTTCCGCCGATGAACTGGTTATTAAGTTTTTTTGACAGGATTTCGCTGATATAGCTCTCGAGTTCGGCACCGCCGAGTTCGCGAAACTTGATGGGCATCAGGTCCCCGTTCATGCGCAACATTGGCGGCACACCGACAGCCAGATGCACGTCCGAACAACCCTGGGCCAGACCCAGCTTTAGAAAGGCGTCGATTCTTGACATTTGCAGGTTAGGCCCCGGACCCTAATACTCAGCCGGCCAACAGCCGGTACATAGCAATGGAATTAGATTTCTACGCCACGTCAATGAGAGCCTGACGCATATCATCCATTGAACTATACCGTTTGAGTTTGTCGACTTCCATGGCCTTCTTGACGATTGCGGCGAGTACCGGCGGAATGTCTGGATTCAATTCTTCGCACAATGGGGCTTTACCCTGAACATGCTGATACATAACGGACATATGATCGCCCTTGGTGTAGGGCGGGGTGCCGGTTAGCATCTCATAGGCCAGGACGCCGAGGCTGTAGATATCGGCACGTACGTCTACCTTTTTGCCAAGGATCTGTTCCGGCGCCATATATTTTGGTGAACCGATGACATAGCCGGTTTTGGTCAATTGTGTGTCGCCTGACGATGCGGCCGCAGCCACGCCAAAGTCCACGATTTTCAGCAGACCATCATCATCGATCAGAATATTGGCCGGTTTCAGGTCTCGGTGCACGATACCGACCTGATGAGCCACGGCCATGCCGGTTGCAATGTCTTTGGTCCAGCCGATGGTCTTGTCAGTCGGCATTGGCTTTTGGCGGGCTATTTCGGCGCCGAGTGTATGTGATGGGAAATACTCCATCGAAATGGCGTACAGGCCGCCGAGACTGACAAAGTCATAGATACGAATAACATTCTTGTGGGTGATTTTGCGTGAGTACCTGAGCTCATGAACGAAGCGCTGTAGCATCTCTTCATCAGAGCTGACATTCGCGTTCAGGAATTTGAGAATGAGTCGTTCATCGACGATTGTATCCTCGACCAGGACGACGGTGCCAAATGCACCCTTGCCGATCTTGTCAATATATTTATAACGACCTTCGATGACATCGCCGGCTTTCAGTGTTGTGATATCCAGATGGGTGCCTGACAGCAGTGCAGTCTGGGCGATCTCATCAACCTGCGCCTCTTCGATCAGCAAAGTGTGTGCCGGTTCGGCAAAGCGGTTAGCAATCTCGTCGGCCTGAACAGCGGTCGTTGAGAATCGGTTGTCGATGCGCACCATAGCGTCTGCTGCCAGCTTGGCGATGGTGTCGTCTGCGCCGGACATCAATGGCTGCAGTTGCTGTTTGATCTGAGTGGCCATCGTCTGGTCGGCAAGTTTTGCCAGGGCACTGACGGCTTCGATGCGCACAGCTTTTTCTTTGTGTTTCAGCATCGGCAAAACCTGGGTCGCGATCTTGTCGCCACCGATATTGCCCAGTGCGCGTACCGCCGCCGGTATTGATCGCACATCACCCTGAAGCATGGGTATCAAGGCGGGTACGGCCTGGCGGTCACCGATTTCACCAAGTGCGTCAGCGGCTCGTTCGCTCACCCACCAATCATCATCGTTGACCGCCTGCATCAGGTGTTTGACGGCACGTTCGTCCTTGGTCTGGTTCAGGATTTCAATGGCTGAACGGCGGACATTCTCATTTTCATCACCAATCAGTTCGAGTACCGCATTCATGACTTTTGGCCCGCCGATGGCGGCAAGTGCGTCGGATGCCCGTGACCGGACCCACCAGTCTTCGTCCTCGATGGCCGTCAGCAGGTGCTTGATCGTCGACGGCTCGGCAATCTCGTTAAGTACTTCGACGGCTGAGCGGCGTGCGTATTCGGATTCATCCTTTAGTACCGCAACGAGGTGTTGCATCGTCTCGGGATGATGCAATTTGATCAGCAGATCGACGGTCTTGTTCTGCACATCCATGTCAGGGTCGAGCAGTAACTGACAGATGCGCTCTATATTGATATCGAAGTGACCATCCATTCGCGCCAGCGCGCCGATCGCAGCCTGACGGATAGATTTGTGTGGGTCGCCTAGCTGTTCAACGAGAGCGTGTACCACATCCGGCCGGCTGAAGCGTGCCAGGATATTGATAATATGAACCCGTACGGCATAGTCCTTGCCCTGGGTGCGGGCCAATAATTGCGGTACCGTGGCATCGGTGGCAGCGGAATCGATGATCTTGAACAATGCAGCCTTCTCGCGTGGTTCAAGATCATAAGAGCGGCTGAGCAACTGGCCCATATTCAAGCGGCTTTTTTTCGACCGCATGATTTCAATTAATGCCGGCTTGGATATGCCTTCGTCACCCAGCAATTCGATGAGTTTATTCGCGTTATAGGTCGTGCCGACTGACAGTGCCGATGCCACGCCGGAAACGCAGCGTTGATCTGAATGTCCAAGGCCTGCCGCAAACTGACGAAATGTTGTGTCATTAAGCTGACTGCCCAGTGTCTCGATAAGCACCATCGACTGGTTCTTGTCCGCCGTGGCGAGTGCATCAATTACATTGGGGACAGCGTTACCACCGAGCTTACGCAGAGACTCGGCCGCTTTGCGCGCAGCCGGAGCATCGACATCGCTTTCGCCCAGAAACTGGGCGATCGACCGTTCGGCCCGCATTGAGCTGATAAACTTCATATAACCAGTGTTTTATTCCCAGCTACACGCGTAAACCGTGGTCTCATTTTTGCACCCCGACAAAACCCTCAACCCCAAGTAAACCGCCGGGCAGTCGGCGTTAATGGGATTATGCCATACACTCATAAACACCCTGGAAATAAGGGTGACAGAACAGCAACTTCTTCAGGTAGAATGTCGCGCTTCCGGGGGTTCCGATACTGTTAAGTCCGTCACGATTCATGCCAGAAGTTACCGTTACATGTGTAGAAACAGCGATTCGAGCTGAAACTGTTCCGTTTGCGGGCGTAGATTTGCGGTCGGCAAAGGTTGCTGTTGAGCCTGCGGCTGGCAGTGAGAAAGCCCGGGTGACTATTACAGTAGGGTTTCCGGTCGCCGATATCGCAACACAACTAGCTGATTTTCTCAGTGGGGTCATTTGCTCGGCCACGGGTGCGACTGCAGTTAATGTTGAGGTCGCCTGGCAGGTTCGGGCGCACGCCGTTCAGGGTACCCTGGTTCCGCTGCCCGGGGTCAGAAATATTATTGCCATTGCGTCCGGTAAGGGCGGGGTCGGCAAATCGACAACGGCGGTTAACCTGGCGTTAGCCTTAACCCGACAAGGCGCCCAGGTCGGGGTGCTCGATGCGGATATATACGGGCCGAGCCAGCCGAAAATGCTGGGTCTGGACGGGCAACAGCCGGTCAGCAAGGATGGCAAGACGTTCGAACCACTAGAGGCTCATGGAGTACAGGTTAATTCGGTCGGCTTTCTCGTCGATGACCAGACCCCGGTGATCTGGCGTGGGCCTATGGTGACCCAGGCGTTGAATCAGCTGGCGTTTACGACCAATTGGCATGATCTTGACTATCTGATTGTCGACCTGCCGCCAGGTACCGGTGATACGCAATTGACGTTGACCCAGAGTGTGCCGTTGACCGGCGCCGTGATTATCACCACCCCGCAGGATATCGCCTTGCTTGATGCACGCCGTGGATTGAAAATGTTTGAAAAAGTGAATGTGCGGGTGCTGGGTGTCGTCGAAAACATGAGTGTGCATATCTGTACGGCTTGCGGTCACGAGGAAGCGTTGTTCGGCACCGGCGGCGGACAGCGCCTCAGCGACGAGAACGGGGTCCCGCTGCTCGGTCAGCTACCGCTCGATGCACGGATTCAGCACGAAACGGATAGCGGTGTACCGACGGTGGTCAGTGATCCTGACGGGTCACTGGCTGCAAAGTATCTGGCCATTGCCCGGGCAACAGCGGTGCAAATTGCAGAGGCGCCGCGTGACCATAAGGGTGTGTTCCCGAAGATTGTTGTTGAATGATGAGGAGTCAAAGTCGGTGAGTATTAAATCGGATCTGTGGATCCGTCGCATGGCTGAGGAGCACGGCATGATCGAGCCTTTTGAATCGCACCAGGTGCGTGCGAACGGCGACGGCAGGATTATTTCCTTCGGTACCTCAAGTTATGGCTATGATGTGCGTTGCGCGGCTGACTTCAAGGTTTTCACCAATATCAACTCGGCAGTTGTTGATCCCAAGGAATTCGATGAAAGCAGCTTTGTCGATAAGGAGGGTGACGTCTGTATCATTCCACCCAATTCATTCGCACTGGCCAGGACGGTCGAATATTTTCGTATTCCGAGGAATGTACTGACCATCTGCCTGGGTAAATCGACCTATGCCCGCTGCGGCATCATCGTTAATGTCACACCGCTTGAGCCGGAGTGGGAAGGGCATGTAACGCTGGAGTTTTCGAATACGACACCGCTGCCGGCAAAAATCTATGCCCACGAGGGTGTTGCGCAGATGCTGTTCTTTGAGTCTGATGAGGCATGCGAAGTGTCTTATAAGGATCGCGCCGGGAAGTACCAGGGGCAAGTTGGGGTGACCTTGCCAAAGGCTTGACGTCCTTCAGCTATATTAGAATTAACTTAAATAACAATAAGATACAATATATTATTAAAGTTCATTCAATATAGCTGGCTGAGTTTGCCGGTGATTGTCGAGCCAGACATCGCCGTCGTAGAGTCGCAGTCGGCCCTCGGCAAACCAGCAGATAGCCCGGGGATAGATCAGGTATTCGCCCTGTTGCACACGCGCCGCCAGGCTCGCTTCGGTCTCGTTGGCATTAATGGGTACGCGATACTGGACAATCGCCGGTCCTGCATCGAGTTCAGCTGTGACGAAATGTACGGTTGAGCCGTGGTGGCTGTCGCCGGCTTCGATAGCCCGGCGATAAGTGTGCAAGCCGCGGTATTTCGGTAGTAGTGAAGGGTGGATATTCAACATGTGGCCCCGGTATCGGGTAACAATTTCGGCTGG
Source organism: Chromatiales bacterium (assembly GCA_002688175.1). Classification (GTDB taxonomy): domain Bacteria; phylum Pseudomonadota; class Gammaproteobacteria; order Steroidobacterales; genus SMWD01. The sequence continues at coordinate 6,212 of NZCC01000033.1, read as the reverse complement.
CAGGATGCGCATGAAGCCGGCGAGTATCACCAGGTCGGGGGCGGTTGATTCAAGTTCCCTGCCCAGCGCAGTGTCGGCATCGGCGCGTTGTTCAAATTTCTGGTAGTCAACAACCCGGGTCGGGATTCCCGCCTGTTCAGCACGCTCGAGCCCCTGGATGCCGGGTCGGTCGCTGATGACGGCGCACAGGTTGATTTCGAGTTCGCCGGAGCGGACCTCATTGATGATGGCCTGCAGATTGGTGCCGCTACCCGAGATCAGGATCACTGTGCGTATTTGCGCGCGGGTCCCGTTGATGGGCGATATGCTCATCAGTCGATCTGTACCTGGCCGGAGCCGGCTTTGATCGAGCCGATCTGCAAGACGGTCTCACCTGAGGCTTCGAGTGCCTTGCATGCTGTTGCCAGATCATCGGGTCGTACCGCAATGACCATGCCGACACCACAATTAAAGGTACGCAGCAATTCGGCTTCCTCGATTTGACCCTGTTCCTGAAGCCAGCTGAAGATCGTGGGGCGTGCCCAGTTGCCGGAATCGATCCGGGCATCCAGATTTTCGGGCAGAATCCGGGCGACGTTTTCGAGTAATCCGCCGCCGGTGATATGGGCAATGGCGCTGATCGGGCACGCTTTCATCAGCGCCAGCACAGCCTTGACGTAGATCCGTGTCGGTTCCAGTAATAACTGACCCACCGGCATACCATCACAAACATAAGTTACGCCGTCCGGGTGCAGCTCAAGTATCCGGCGAATCAGCGAATAGCCGTTTGAATGCGGGCCGGACGATGCCAGTCCGAGCAACGTATCACCGGCGCGTAGCTGTGAGCAGTCGATGATTTGCTCGCGATCGACGACGCCGACACAGAAGCCGGCCAGGTCGAAGTCATCGGTGGCATACAGGCCGGGTAATTCGGCAGTTTCTCCGCCCAGCAAAGCGGCACCGGACTGGCGGCAACCATCGGCGATACCGGCAACGATAGCCGTGCCGATATCGACATCGAGTTCGCCGGTTGCGTAATAATCGAGGAAAAACAATGGTTCAGCGCCAAGCACGATAATATCGTTGACGCACATCGCAACCAGATCTATGCCGATCGTGTCATAGCGATTCAGCTCGATCGCGAGTTTGAGCTTCGTCCCGACGCCATCCGTCCCGGAAACGAGTACCGGCCGACGGTACTTTTCAAGATCAAGCTCGAACAGACCGCCAAAGCCGCCAATGCCACCGAGCACACCCTGGCGTAAGGTCGTGTTAACCAATGGTTTGATGCGCTCGACCAGCGCATTGCCGGCATCGATATCGACACCAGCGTCTTTGTAGGTTAAATGTTTGTTATCAGTCATGCCCGATGCCCGTGGAACCAGATACGGACGGTATAATAGTGTATATGAGCTCGTTGCATCTAACCTTACGCGCGTTATTTTTCCTCTGGTTCGCCGCCCAGATTCAGATCGTTGCTGCTGAGCGCGTGACGGACTTGTATGCTGCCCAGGTCCCGAATGAGGACGGTGTGATGCGTGGCCCGTCCGGTTCATTCGCTCAGGCGTTGCGCAATGTGCTGGTTAAAGTGACCGGCCAGCGGGGCATCACAGCCGATCCGGTCATCATGAACCAGTTCACATCGGCGGATCAATTTGTTGAGCAATTTCGCAGTAATCCGGATGGCAGCCTCTGGGTCCTGTTCGACCAGGTTGCGTTGCGTCGGTCGCTGGATGGTATCGGTCAACCGGTCTGGGGTGAGGAGCGACCGCTTACGCTCGTCTGGATGGTAATGGACTACGGTACCGGTTCTCGTGACATTCTGGCCGCCGACTCTGATCTCGAACGCGAAACAGGTTTATTTACCACGCCATTGCCCCCCGGGGGAGCTGAACAGCAAATGGCAGTACGTGAGATCCTGCAAACGACAGCCGTCGAACGTGGTTTGCCGCTGATATTACCGCTGGTCGATTTTGAGGAACTTAGCAGCGTGTCAATTTCAGATGTATGGGGCGGCTTCACTGAATCGCTGTTGCTCGCTTCTGAGCGCTACGGTGTAGATGCCATCCTCGTCGGCCGGGCACGGGTTATTTTTCCGGGCAGTCTGCAGGTGCGCTGGACCCTGCTGCTGGGTCAGGAGCGGTTTGACTGGGACGGCGATATCGCCAGTGGCCCGGATCGTATTGCTGATTTTTTTGCCTCCCGACTGGCAACCTCCAGCCGCGCAGCGGGCCGGATGCAGTTGCGGATTGATGGTGTTAATTCACTTGATGACTACGGGCGACTCAGTCGTTACCTGTCGGCGCTTGATGTCATCGAGAATTATTCAGTTGAGCAGATCACGGATCAGACCATAATATTTTCTGTGCTGGTACGCGGTGACGCCGATCGACTGATGCGCAGTATTGCTCTGCGCCATATATTGCAGCCTGTCAACGATTCGCAGGGTTTTGTGATGCCGCGTATGTCGCCGGATGATCCGTTCGGCAGCATGACCTCCAGCCTGCATTATGCATTGCTCGCCGGGCCCTGATAGTCGTTAGCCATGTTTCGAGCATCGCACATCCCGAATCTCATCTGCGTCTTGCGTATTCTGCTGGTCGCGCCGATCGTAATTTTTCTGTTTGACAGTAATTTCATGCTGGCCCTCGTGCTGATTTTTATCGCCGGATTTTCAGACGGACTCGATGGTTTTCTGGCCAAGCATTTCGACTGGCGCACGCGTCTTGGCGGTTTGCTTGATCCTCTTGCCGACAAGTTTCTGCTCGTTGCTGTCATGCTGACACTGACTTCTCTTGACCTGGTTCCGCTATGGCTGACCTGCGTTGTTATCGGCCGCGATATGGTGATCGTCAGTGGCGCCATGGCCTACAATCTGCTCATCGGACCGGTCAAGCCGGCCCCAACAATCATTAGTAAAATCAATACGATGCTGCAGTTACTTTATATTATACTTGTAATAGCTCAACAGGTCTTCGAGTGGTTGCCGATGATGGCTATCATCCTGGCCGGGACCGGTGTTTTCTGCGCCAGTGCTGTCAGTGGCATGGATTACGTGATGCGTTGGAGCCGCAAGGCTGTTTCTGCAGCACAGGACTGACGAGACCGGCGTTTCGTGGAACAGATACCACTTGATGTGCAACTCGCGGACCATGCTGTGTTCGACACCTGGCTGGCCGGCGATAATGGGGCGTTGGTGCATGCGTTACAGCAGGTTGCGGCGGTGCAGACATTTACCGTGTGCTGGTTGTGGGGTGGTCCCGAGTCCGGCAAGACGCATTTATTGCAGGCCTGTGTGAATGAGGCGCATCGACATAATTTTTGTACCGCTTATCTGCCCGTAGGACCCGGCAGCGAGCTCGAGCCGGCCATGGTGAAGAACATGGGCGACCTTGATGTTGTCTGCATTGATAAGATTGATACGGTCGCGGGGAGCAGCGAATGGGAACAGGCGATGTTCGGGCTTTTCGAAACGGTCCGTCAGCGCGGCTCGCGATTGGTCATGGCGGCTGAGAAACCACCGCTGCACTGCGCGTTTGCGTTGCCGGATCTTATTTCACGATTTTCTTCCGGGGCGACTTTCCGGGTTCACCCGCTTGCTGATGATGACAAGATCAAGGCGATGCAACTGCGTGCTGGCTGGCGTGGGCTGGAACTGCCTGACGAGGTTGCAAGCTTCCTGTTCTTCCGGGTTGAGCGCGGTAACCGCTATTTATTTGAAATGCTTGAGCGGTTGGACAGAAAAGCACTCACCGAACAAAAGAGACTGACCATTCCATTCGTCAGGTCCTTTCTGGCCAATCCCTGATCACCGCTCCCCCTGTAGGAGTGGTTTAAGAAACATCACCGCAGGATTTCCAGAACCGATTCCGGGGGGCGACCAATACGAGCCTGATTGCCGTTAATGACAATGGGTCTTTGCAGCACGCGAATATTTGTGGCGAGCCATTGGATTTGTTCGGTTCTGTTCAGCGAGCCGATTTCGCTGTGGGCCGCTTTGTATTCCGCTTCATTGGTCCGCATGATATCGATGGGTTCTGCGCCAAGTGCAGTAATGATGCTTGCAAGCGTGTCTGCATCGGGCGGTATCTGCAGGTATTCGATAATCTGCGGGTCATGACCGTTGGAGCGCAGTATTTCAAGGGTCTGCCGTGATTTTGAGCACTTCGGGTTGTGGTATATAGATAGAGTCATGGCGTTTTCAGCTCCGTTGTGACGATTACCCGGATATTGTAGGCGTAAAAAACCGTCCCAGCCCACCCCTTGTCGGAGCGACTTTAGCCGCGATTCTCCCCGTTGGCGGCAAGCCAATTTCTCCGGTTTTCTTGACGGCAACGGCTGCTCGTCGCACACTGCGGGAATTGTCAGAGATTGGGTTCATTTGAAGCATGAATTTTTTGACTCTGTCTGCATATGTCAGGTGGTTTAGCCTCTTATTACTGGTCGCAGTATTGGCTGGCTGTGCGACTGCGCCGCCGGTTCAGGAAATGAGCGATGCCCGCCAGGCTATTGCCGCAGCGAAGGAAGCCGGCGCGGATCAGCTTGCTGTTGATCAGCTTGGCCGGGCGAAACTGTTGTTGCAAGATGCCGAGACATTCCTGATGACCGGTAACTCTAATGCCTACTGGCAAGCCAGAAAAGCGGCAATCGAGGCTAAAGAAATGGCTTTCGAGGCATTATTGACGAGCCGCAACGCCAAAACAGCAGATTAGCTTACCTATTGCTGAAACCAGCGCGAGCGCAGCCGGTTCAGCACCTTTTCCGGATATTTTCTACTGCCGAGACTGCCGTTGTAACGCGCCAGCGCGCGCGTCCAGTCACCGTTTTCCATGTCGAAGTAATACTTCAGGATCGTGCAGCCCATTCGCAGGTTAGTGCTGACTTCGATGAGTCGGTCACCGGGCCGGCCGATTTCATCGAGCCAGAACGGCATGACCTGCATCAGACCCTGCGCACCGGCGACTGATACGGCATAGGCGTCGAAGGCGCTCTCGATATCGATGACGGCCAATACCATTTCCGGTGGCAACTCGACACGGCTCGCTTCCTGATGCACGCGCTTGAGAATCGCAACCCGTTCCCGTGGATCGGCCACCTGGTTACCGAGTCGGATTGCCATGTCCGTCAGCCAGACCTGGGCAGCAAATTCATTGGGGAAACTTGTCGAATCCAGCATCGCTTCATGCAGACGCTGGCGCAGGACCGGGTCCGGTGACTCCGCCGCGTTGCTTACCGGTAACGCCAGTATGCCGGTCAGGGTGGCTGCGGATAGCAACAGCTTGAATAACCGGAACATCGTCAGTCCCGGGCTACACGTTCCTGCAGAAAGCTGGCCGCGTCATTGATAGCCAGCCTGTTTTCTTCGCCGGTCTTGCGATGTCGGTACTCGATAATGCCGTCCTGTAATCCGCGTGCACCGATAACCACCCGGTGCGGAATTCCCAGCAGATCGGCATCAGCAAATTTCACGCCCGGACGTGCATCGCGGTCATCGAACAGGACCGTTATGTTTGCTGCCTCAAGGTCCGTGAGCAGAGCCTCTGCTGCATCATTGACCTCGGGTGCTTTTTTCGGATTCAGAGTTAATAGGGTTACCGCGAACGGGCTCATGGGCTCGGGCCAGACGATGCCGTGTTCATCATGATTCTGTTCGATGGCGGCCGCAACGATGCGCGTGACGCCGATGCCGTAACAACCCATCAGCATGCTGACTTCACGACCGTTGTTATCGAGTACCTGGGCATTCATGCTGTGACTGTACTTGTCACCAAGTTGAAAGATGTGGCCCACTTCAACGCCACGGGCAATTGATAATGTGCCGCCATCCGCTGTCAGGTCGCCGGCGATGACATTGCGGATGTCGACCGCTTCCGGTTCGGCGAGGTCGCGTCCCCAGTTGACGCCCGTCAGATGCTCGTCGACCTGGTTGGCGCCACAGATAAAATCTGCCGTATGCAGGGCGCTGTGATCGGCAAACACCGGGATTGTCAGGCCGACCGGTCCGACAAAGCCGGGCGGGCAGCCGATGGCAGCCTGAATGCGCTCGGCTGTCGCCATCTGCAACGGCGCCGCTACACCGGGAAGTTTTTCTACTTTGATCGCGTTTAATTGATGATCGCCACGCAGGATCAGTGCAACCAGGCTGTCTTTCTCGCCCTCGACAATCAGCGTTTTCAGACATTGTGCAGGCTCAGCAGACAGGAATTGGGCAACCTCGTCGATGCTGCGAATCG
>NZCC01000032.1 GCA_002688175.1 Chromatiales bacterium | reverse complement strand
ATATGTCCAAGGTATTTTGTGTCCGTATACCCTTCCAAAACCTTAAAGCCGCTCCTGCGGCGTTTTGGAAGGGTATACGGACACAAAATACCGTACAGGGAAACCCCATGATTCATGCCACCACTGCAGTTACTTTTTCGCTGACTACTTTTTCTCTGGCTTCTGCAGGTCATCTTGTTTGACACGCTTACGATCGTACTTTTTCTTATCCTTGTGCGGCCCGGACTTGCGCAGGATGTCAGGTGGTGGCGGGGCATTTTTTTTCATGGTCAGAGATCCAGATACGGCTGCATCGCATCGAGTACGCTTTGCGGATCACCGACAAACCACCAGTGGTCATTGCCGTCGAGCGCGATAAATTCGCTGCCGGGGATTGCGGCAGCTAAATCTCTGCCGGCGCGCCAGTCGACAAGTTTGTCGCCGGTTCGGTGCAGTACGAGTGTCGGACAGCGAATCTTTGGCAATATATTGCGTACGTCGTAGTCGCGAGCGACTTCGAGGATGCCTTTGACGCTGCCGGGCGTTGCTGATGCGCGCAGATAGCGAGCCCAACCGTCTCTGAAGTGTGGATTGTCTGCCTGGCTCGGCGCAAACAGTTCCAGCGATGCCGGTCCGCCCCAGTTTTCGATCAGGTGGGCAAGCCACGCGTCATGTGACCGGCGGCTTGGCCTGTAAGGGCAATCATCATCCTTAAGTCCTCTTGCGAAGGTGCCATACAGGATTAATGCCGCCACACGTTCGGGATATTGTGCTGCAAACAGGCAGGCTGACGGCCCACTTTCCGACACGCCAAAGAGAATCACCCGCTCTGAATCGGCAGCATCGAGTACCGCTTTCATGTCGCTTACCGTAGCTTCGATCGATGGCGTTTTGCCGATCCGATCCGATAGCCCGACACCGCGTTTATCAAATGTGATCAGACGTCGTCCACGTGCGAGTTGGGCGTCAAAATCTGTGACAATTTTTATCCGGTAGCGCATGTCGAGATGGGAGACAAAGCCCGGGGCAAACAGGATGTCAGGTTGGCCGTCGCCGATCGTCCGCCAGCCGATATGGACCTCGTCGTTACGTACGAAATGTACGTCTGACAAGCCATCGATAAGGAATGCGCTGCTGTCTGGTGCATATACATCGGCTATAAACCGAAAACCCCTGCGCGGTATGGTGCGAATAATGGCGGGGTTTTGTGCGTCATCATCAAGTGCCTTGCGGGCCTTCATGATCGTGCGGGACAAAGAGGCTTCAGTCACGACGACGGTGGGCCACAGAGTCTCCTGCAGTTCGTTCTTGGAAACGACACGATCACGATGCTCAAGCAGGTAAGCGATCAGGTCGAAGACCTTGGGTACCGTCTCGCGCACGGTCTTGCCGACACATAATTCGCGTTTGTCCGGGTCAAGTGCCCGGTCGGCAAAGTGAAAGCTGTTGGCACTGGGTGTCGTCATTCTGCCTCCAAGGATACCGGACGATATAGGCGCCAGACCCCTTTTTATCAGGTTTTTTGGCCGTTGGTCATGAAAAGGTCATGCTTCGATCAGGGTCCCGTCAGGACTCTGCGGCTGGCTGAGCGCACAGTACAACCATGGACCACGAGGTCAGATTCAGCTAACCGCAAGAGGACAACGATATGAACATGAAGCATTTACCACGTAAGACTTTCACCCTGTTGGCCGCAATTGCCGGGATGACTATGGTTGCCGCAACGGCGCAGGCTAACTGGTTATCGCCGACATTTTATGCTGATGAGCTGGATCGTTGTACGGTCGAGCTGCGCACCGAACTGAACACGGCCGGGGCAAGTGGCTTGCAACATACTGTTGTCGATATCGACAAGGTTGGCGTCTGGTATGTTTTTGACATAGAGACGAAAATTGTTGATGACGCAGGCCTGTCGATTGGCCTGGCTAAGACACGATGTCTGTCACATCGCTGGAAACAGCGGACTTCGGTTGAGGTGATGAGTCAGTCTGCAGTCAGCGGCGTGCGATTCGCGGCCATTGATTGACGGTTGGATCCATTCACTTGCTGAGCACCGGCATTGCCGGTGTTTTTTTGTCTTGATGCAATTATTCGCATCACCACGCCGGGTCCGGTACCTTTTGTTTGTAAAGGTGATTATCAGGCCCCGGGCAGGGCTGCAACGGAGATACCGGATGGGTGCAAAGATTCGTATTATTTTTTCTGTTTTCGCACTCATTATGATGGTGCTGTTCGGCTACGGCGCGGTCGTCGGTAACTGGTCGATAGTCAACTGGGGAATGTTCGCCGTCGCACTGGTTTGTTGCCTGTTGGTCTTCGTACGTTTTGTGTACATTTTCAATTTCAGCTATGCGTTGTGTGCAATTTTTAACGGTGTGCTGATCTGGGCGCTCCGACCATCAGTTGCGAGTGCGTTGATCTGCAGTGCCGCGATCCTGTACGGGCTGCGGCTGTTCACTTTTTCATTTATGCGCACACGCGGCGAATCCTATGCCGGGCGAATGAAAAATATAATTAAGGCCGACCAGGAGATGCCGCTACCGGCGAGGATCATGTTGTACATCATGGTCACGTGGTTGATGACATTCCACCTGATGGCGGCCTGGTTTGTTGCGTCATCCGCTGTGCTGGTGCCCGGGGTCATGGTGGGTGGTATGGTCATGCTGGCCAGTACCCTGCTCGAAGGTATTGCGGACTGGCAGAAACAGCAGTCCAAGAACCGGGCCCCCGCTGCCTATATTGCGTCCGGTCTGTTCAGTCGCTGGCGGCATCCCAACTATCTCGGCGAGATTGGTCTGCAGGTCGGCCTGATAATTGCCGGCCTGTCGGTGACTGACGGCGTGGGTGATGCGCTCATCGTAGTTATTGCACCATTGTATATAGTGATCCTGATGATCAGCGAGGCTCAGAGTGCTGATGAGGCACAACTCAAGCGCTATGGATCCGACCCGGCCTGGCGGGAGTACCGCGAGCGCAGCGGCTCTTTGTTTCCACGCTGACAGTCAGGCCCCACTTCTTCTGTGCCGCTGGTCGGGCGTACTGGTAGCCGCTTGAACCATCACGCTCATTTAGTGATACAACTGAAGTTTAACCGCGCAAACTGCTGCGTACCCGAGCAACGATCAGGAATCAGGACATGAGCACGCACGAAAAAGAAACCTTTCAGCAGGTCTATAACTGGGTCGATGACTGGCAGGCCCTGCCCTGGGCGCATGACGAACCAACCTTGTTATTGGCGCAAGTCTGTAGCGAGAAGAAGCCGGGCACGGCGCTCGACATCGGTTGCGGTGCCGGCACCGATTCGGTATTTCTGGCCAAGCAGGGTTGGGAGGTCACGAGCCTTGATTTCATGCCCAAAGCACTCGAGTACACACAGCAGCGCGCCCGTGCGGCAGGTGTGAGCATCACCCCTGTAGAGGCCGACATCACCGCCTGGGAGCCACCACAGCAATACGATCTCGTGCTCGATCATGGCCTGCTGCATAACATGGATTCGGTGCGCTACCCGGCTTATCGCGAGTGCGTGCTGAAGGCGCTTGCCGATACCGGTGATTTTGTTTTATTACACTGGCACCCGTTATTTGCGGGCCAGGACCAGGGTGAAATTGGCCCCACGCGCAGCAGTCGTGAACAGATCAAGGCATTTTTTGCCCCGGATTTACAGGAACGATTCTTTGCTCGCGAAGAGTTTGAAGATTTGCCCGCAGCGGTTGGGCACGGTATGGCCCAGGCCTATTACTTGTTTCGACCCAACTTGGCGGAAGCAAAGCCGGCTGAACTCATCGCACAGATCACTGCATCACTCACGGATCATGATATTGATACTGCTGCAGCGGTGGCCTCCGACCAGCTACCGGCCGATGTATCTGATGAGCTTCTGGCCTGTATCGTTGGCCCCGGACGCCTCGGTATTTCTCACTGCGTGCCGGATGCAGCAGATGCCAACGCGGTCCTCAGGGCCTGGGCAGAGCGGCATGGACTTGATTCCAGAACCGTTGCGGTGCTGACCCGCCTGCTGGCTTCAGGCCAGCAGGGTAATATCTGCACAGAAGACCCTAAATGTACTGAATGTGCAGTTAAATTCTGTAAACGTCTGCGATATCGCTGATTTTTGGTAATAGCTGACGGACCCTGCCGGGTCCGCTCCGAGCCCGTTGCCAAGGTGGTCAAATCACCTGGATAGCCTTGTTTTTCGCGACGTGGTTCGTATCGACCGCTAAGGTATTAAGGCAAACTATTGCTCGCAGGCTAGTGAGGGGCTGGCTGTTGTTAAGGTCGTGTCTATTTTGTTGTTCCGGGAATTAGTTCAATTCGGTGTGGGTTGGCAGGTCTGGCTGGCCGGTTTTTGCATGCTGTTCATGTTGTCGCTGCTGCTTATTATCCTGCAGATACAGCGGCCGCAATTTGAAGGGTTGTTGGCTCGTACGTTGATGAAAGGATCGACGCTCTATAGTCGGTTGCTGGTTGGTTTTCGTTTCGTTGCAATTGTTCCGGTACTGACGCTGTTACCTTTGCTGGCGGTCATCAGCACGACAACAATGGAAAATATGCAACTGCCACAGGTTGAGCGGTTGGCCGAGTCGCTTGCTGTCAGCCTGCCACCACTTGTCAAGAGCAAAATCACCGGGCTGGAAATGTTGTCCGGTCATATTGGTGCGGCTGAAAATTCCACTGAACTTGCCCTGAGTGGCACCTTGTTGCGTCACCATACAACGAATCTGGAATTTGCTTCGCTATGGATCGCGAGGATGTCCGGAGATATTGTCGTGGCTTCGGCTGTCAAGAATGGCCAAGCGGTGCCGTGGTCCGGTCCGGTTGCAGGCGTCGCGATGCTGAATTCTTTCAAGCAAGCCGTGATCAAGGGCGAGCTCTACGTGTCGCCCGTCGAGAAAGGCGCTACCACCGCGGCTGCGCCGATGGTGTTTGTCAGCGTGCCGATTACCCTTAATGGCAATCCGCGCTGGGGTTTTGTGCAGGGATTATTGAACCTGCGCAATGTTGCGGGTGGCCTGGTCAGCCAGGGTGCGGTCGACAGCGCGTCGGTGATCATCACCGACCAGCGTAATCGCGTCATTCTCGCTTCAAGAGGATTGGCGCTGGAACCGTTTAGCGATTTGTCCGGTCATCCGCTCATGACAGCGGCGACCACCGAGGGCGCGTACACCTTTTCCGGCAGGGTAAACAACGATGAAGATGTTGCCCGCTATGTCGCGGTCAGTAAACCACTCGACAACGGTTGGCGGGTTATTGCCACGGCCATCCGGGCCAAAGCGGACCTGACCTTGCTTATTTATATGTCAATCGGACTCATTTGGTCATTACTCGCCATCGTGCTCGCGCGTGGTCTTGCTCCGTTGTATGGCCATGTGGTTGCACGGCCGCTGCAAAAGCTCGAAGAATCGCTGGACATATTCGATGCTGAACGTACCTTGAGTATCATTCCAAAGGCACCCGAAGATGCACCGAAGGAGATTCGCCGGACTTATGCGCGGGTTCGCGAATCAATGCGTTCCAGTCGTGATGCTTATCGCAACATGATGAAAGCAGTGAATGAAGGCATCGAATTGCGGCAAAAATTAAGTTTCAGCAATAACAATGACGGCGAAGCCGCAGATGGCCAGGTTCAACCTGTTGACAACCCGAAACCGTCGGGGCCCCCTGATCTGGCAGTAGCTCCTGAGGCGCCAATGCTGGAAGCAACCTGGATCGGGCGGCTTGATTCGGTGACTGAACTATCGGGTCTTGATGTTTTTGAAGGTTTTTTTGGCGAGGCATGGACGCTCGGTGTCACCGACAGTAGACCGATGGCTGTCATTCTCTTGCGCATTGGCGCGACTGATGACGAGATGATTAAATTTATTGCGCAAAAGATCAAGATTTCGGTCGGGCGTACGCTGGATCTCGTTGCCCGTATTTCTGCCTGGGAGTTTGGCATGATTTTGCCTGACACGGATGTAAGTGGCGCTCTGTCAGTTGCTGGCGGGATATGTGAGTCGATACAGGGCGATGAGTGCGGGCAACCCACCACCATAGGTATCGGTGTTGGTTCGATTATTCCCAATGCCAACGGCAATGCCCAGTCATTTCTCGACCTGTGTCACCGTGCATTGGAGACTGCCAATCAGGCTGGTGACGGGCAGATCGCCTATATCAACGACAAGGGCAAGCTTGTGCTGCATGCCAGCGACGATATGATCGACTGGGACCCCGGTACAACAAGAATAAGCCAGCAGTAATATCCCCCCCCCAGACCTCATACAGAGCGGCCTTGCACCAGGGTGTAATTTTTCAGATAAAATATCCGTTCCCGTTGTCAATTTATCTGGCGAAAAGTGATGTTTGGTGTCGGCTTCCCTGAATTGCTGTTAATCAGTGCGCTCGCACTCGTCGTCGTTGGGCCTGACCGTTTGCCTGCGGTGTTGCGAACGCTCGGTGACTGGATCGGCGGCGCGAAGCGCGGTTTGGCGGATATACGGCGCCAGTTTGAAGATGAGCTGAACCTGGCCGAGATTCAGCAGGAGATGCGAGAGTCCTCGGTCATCAAGGATATCCGCGAGGCCAACATGAGCCTCAGTGAGGTCAAGCCGTCTGCGGACAAATCAACCGATCCAGGCAATTGGCCCGGCATGCCGCCGGATGGTCCCAACGGCTGAATCCGGCTAATAACCCAGATCTTCAACGATGGCGACAAGCCCGGCAAAACTTGCGGCCTTAAGCTTGGCGATCAGTGCCGCTGTATCCAGTCCGTCGATGGCGAACTTGCCGTCCCGGACATCATCAGCCAGCTCAACGATCTCATACGACGCCAGGTAGCCCGCTTCACAGACTTTAAGTAAACACTGTCGTTCCGGGTCGGTTAGCTCGACACTGTGGCGGCGCATGATTTCCAGGTAGCGTTCGGCCGTTCGGTTAATTTTGCCGCTGATTTCCAGCGTATTTTTCTCGTTCTCGGTCAGGATCGCGAGCGGAGGGCCAAAGTAGATTTTGGTTTTCTTGTTCATAAATATCTGTGGGGTACGTGTAAATCAATCAGTAAATGACCTGTAGACATGCGGTGATGATCTGTAGACAATGAGCGCCGAAATGAGGCTCAGACTTCAATCCTGAAGTATATGAGCAATTTAGTATCAGGGGCAAAGGCCCGCTGGCAGGGATTTTATGGCCATGACACAGTGCCACTCTGGCTTGGAGATTTAATGTGACAGAGCACAAACCACCCAATCTACCCGACGACGAGGTCAGCACACCGGATTCTGTCTCGCGGCGTGGTTTCGTCAAGCAAGTTGGTGGCATCAGCGCGACGTCGATGCTCGGTACAGCCGCGTTGATGACCAACACCGATGAAGCTGAGGCGAACAGCGAATGGGCCGAGTGGTTCCAGGGCAGCTACCGGCTGATGTCGGATGAAGAAAAGGATGAGGCCTGTGCGCGTCTGGAGCGGCGTTACTCGGAAGAGTATGACAAGAAGGTTTCGGTTGATTCGACACCTGCGCAGGAAGGGGTGTTGTTCGGTTACGCATTAAATATCCAGAAGTGTATTGGCTGTCGCCGTTGTGCAAAGGCCTGCGTTAAAGAGAATAACCAGTCACGCGGTGATCAGGAAATCGAATGGATTCGCGTACTGAAAATGGAGAAGGGTGACTTCGATGCATCGAAGATGGCCGATGGTTACCCGGACAGCTATGGCATTCAGGTTGGCGGCAACGCGTACAGCGCATCCGGTGTTGTGCTCGAAGGTGAGCACTACTACGAGCCGGAGAAGGTGCCGGAGGAAGATGCATTCTATATGCCGATGCAGTGTATGCAGTGCGAGAAGCCACCGTGCGTCAAGGTCTGTCCGGTTCGCACGACCTACCGTGAACCCGATGGTGTGGTTGTCGTCGACTACAACTGGTGTATCGGCTGTCGTATGTGTATCGGTGCCTGTCCGTACTGGGCGCGTCGCTTCAACTGGGGTGAACCCAAGTTGCCGAAAGGCGAGATGAATCCAGATACACATTATTACGGTAACCGGCCGCGCATGAAGGGCGTTGTCGAGAAGTGTACGTTCTGTATGCAACGAACACGCAAGGGCCGCTACCCGGCCTGCGTAGAAGTCTGTCCTGTCGGTGCGCGCAAGTTTGGTAATTTGCTCGATCCGGACAGTGAGATTCGGCGGGTTCTCGCGACCAAGAAGGTATTCCGGCTCAAGGCCGAACTGAATACCTACCCGAAGTTCTTTTACTACATGGACTAGGATTCACTACGATGAAAAAATCGATGAGTTTCGTTGCTGATTACTGCGTCTATGTTGTCAAGGGCGGACCTAAATTCTATTCCTGGCTCGGATTTTTGTTTCTATTCGTGCTTGGCTGGGCCTACGGCAACTTTATGCAACTGACCCAGGGCATGATCGTGACCGGCCTGACAGACCAGGTTAGTTGGGGTCTGTACCTTGCCAACTTTGTTTTTCTGGTTGGTGTCGCGGCCGGGGCCGTAACCGTGGTATTCCCGGCTTATGTCTACAAACACAAGGCTTTGCATGAGGTCGCCGTGCTCGGCGAGATGCTGGCGATCGCGGCGGTCGTCATGTGCATGCTGTTTGTGATTAATCACATGGGTCGCCCGGATCGTCTGTGGCACATGATACCTTTTATTGGCATCTACAACTGGCCGGGCTCGATGCTGACCTGGGATGTGATCGTGTTGTGTGGTTACCTGGTGTTGAATCTCGTTGGCGGCTTTTATTACCTCTATAAGAAGTATACGAATGAACCGCTTAATAAGAGTTTTTATCTGCCGGTCATCTATATTGCGATCGTCTGGGCGCTGAGCATTCACACAGTTACGGCATTTCTGATCAATACCATGCCGGCCCGGCCGATGTGGCACCACGGCATGATGCCGATTCGCTTTATCACCACGGCATTTGCTGCAGGTCCGGCTTTGATCATCGTCGTATTCACGATCATTCGTAACAACACCAAACTCTGGATCAAGGATGAGGCGATCGACATGTTGTCGCAGATCGTTGTCTGGTGTCTCGGCATTGCATTGTTCCTGACGATGTCGGAGGTTGTGACCGAGTTGTATCACCCAACCGAGCATTCACTTGGGTTGCAGTACCTGATGTTTGGTCATAACGGGCTGAATGCGCTGGTACCCTGGTTCTGGTTTTCTATAGTCGCGCTGATCGGGTCATTCATCCTGCTGCTGATACCCGCTATTCGCAAAGACCATAAGAAGCTGCCGTATATTTGTGTCGTCATATTTGCCGGCATCTGGGTTGAAAAAGGCATGGGCCTGTTAATTCCTGGTTCGATTCCGACCCCCATTGGTGAGTTCACACAGTATTCGCCGACGCTGATCGAGATTTTCAATTGCCTCGGTAACTGGGCAATCGGCTTCATTGTATTGACGATCCTGTTGAAGGGCGCGATCGGCATACTGCTGGGCGAGGTGAAGTATGCAAGCGAATAAACAGACCTTCACGAGCATGATTATGAAGAATCCCGGATCCGTTGCGATATTTTCTGTGCTGGCGTTATGCGCATCTTCCGTTGTCCTGGCTCAGGATACGGTGTGCTTCGAAAGTCGCGAAGGTGCATCAAGGGTCACGCAAAAGGATCTCGGTGAGGAACTGAAAAACGTCAAGTGTTCCGATAAGACCGGTGCCGTGTTGTGGTGGGGCGATCCTTTCGACGGTACCCAGCCGATGGGCGAGATGCCGATTGAGGCCGATTACAATCATGGCGAGGCTGTCGTCAAACCAAGAACCGGACAGCTGAATCTGTACCCCATCTGTGGCATAGCCTGTCACAACGGTGCGTTTCCACCGCCAGTCGAGGCTGACACGCCGCCGCGTAAGCTGACCATGCATATGGACCTGGTGCCGGATGCTCTGGACCTGCAGCATGGCAATGGCGGTATCTGGTGTCTGGATTGCCATGATGCGAAAACGCGTAACAAGTTTGTTGATAACGCCGGTAACCTGATCGATTTCAATCAGCCACAGAAACTCTGTGGCAAGTGTCACGGCCAGGTCTATCGCGGTTGGCGCGACGGTATTCACGGCAAGCGGATTGGTGAGTGGGCTTCAACTGGTAAGAAGCGCTGGTTTGTCTGTACTGAATGCCACAACCCGCATGATGTGCAGCAGGGTGAACGCCAATCAGGTTTTGCGCAGCTGGCTCCGGAACCGGCACCAATACTGCCAAAGGGGCTGGACAATGCTGACCACGAAAAACATGGTGGTCACTAGGATACCCGGCTAGCTGCTCCCCTGTTCGCTAACAGCAAAGCCGGGCTTTCTCATCCTTAGATCATGGCCAATGCCCAGCATGGACGGCACAAAGAACAGCACGAGTAACGGCGAAAACAGCAGACCGAAAATCAGCGTTATCGCCAGTGGTTGCACAAGTTCTGCCTGAAAACTGCGTTCGAACAGCAGTGGCGTCAGTCCGCCGATCGTTGTCAGTGTCGTCAGGATAACCGGCCGCAGTCGTTCTTGTGCGCCGCTCACAATCGCTGCAGATAATGTATTGCCATCGTCTATTCGTCTTTTTACCGAAGCAACCAGGATAATTGCGTCATTGATCATGACGCCGGCCAGGCCAAGCAATGCCTGCAGACTTGTCATGTTGACGTGAAAGCCCATGACCCAGTGACCGAACACGGCACCGACGAAACCAAACGGAATAATCGACATGACGATAAACGGCGTCGTATAACTTGCAAACACCCAGGCCAGGATGACGTAAATCGTAACGATCGCAATGACCAGCGCGATCAGGGTGTCGGCTACCGCGGCCTGCTGCTCATCGGCTTTACCCTTGAAGCCGATATCAATGCCATATTTTTCTTTAACCTGTGGCGCAACCGTTTGTGCAGCCGTCGCGATAATGGCATTCGTGGTTGTGATGTTCTTGTCTACATCGGCCGTCACCGATACCTGGCGCAGTCCATCCTCGCGACGAATCTGTGCATAGCCGATTTTGGTCGTCAGGCTGACTACTTCAGTCAGCGGCACTTCATCACCGGCTGGTGAGCGCAGGTACAGTTCCCGGATCGATTCGAGGCCGGGTTGTCCGACGGCACTCATCTTGACCCGCACGATGACCTCTTCCTGGTTATGCGGAAAGCGCTTTGCAACCGCACCTTCAAAAGCATTGCGAACCTGTCGTGCGACGGACTGTGTCGAGAATCCCATGGCCAGCCCGGCTGGCTTCATTTTCATGATGATTTCCTGCTTGCCGTACGGGAGGTTGTCTTCGACCGACATGGGTCCCGGGATTTTTTCGATACCCTCGCGAACCACTAACGCCACTTCCTTCAGCACATCGAGCGGAGCGCCATACAAGCGCAGGTCTATATCGCGACCTGGTGGACCGGCAGTATTGCGAGAATAAATCTGCAGGTTTTCAACTCCGGCCTGCTGGCGTACTTCTTCTTTCCAGGCGTCTACGAAATCCCGTGTACGGATCTTGCGATGATCACCGGGGATAAGTTCGAGTGTATAGCTGCCGAGATGATCACCAATAACTACCGCTTCGCTCTGACGACCCTCGTTGGTACCGACCGCACCAAACTGAAAAAAGATAATCCCGCCCTTACCATCGGTCAGCTGTTGCTCGGCCACCTGAGCCGCGCGCGCCATTTCATCGACCATAGCCTGCGTACGGTCGCGCGGGGTGCCCGGTGTCATGGCGAAATTACCATAAATAATGGCCGATTCCGGTGATGGAAAAAACTCAAAGCCAACCCGGCCCGACGTTAATAACCCCAGTGCGATCAGGAATGCGCAGACTGCTGTCAGTACGGTGCTGTAGCGATGTTCAAATGAAAGACGCACGGCATTGGCAAACCGATGATCACGAAAACGGATAAAACCTTCCCGGAAGGTACCAAGATCTTGCCGGCTCGATCTTCGGTTTAATCTGTGCAGGGCTTTTTTAAGGTGCATCGGTAATACGAGAAAGCATTCGGCCAGGCTGGCGATGATGACCAGGATGACCGTTACCGGCAGATCGCGGAGTATTTGCCCTATTTCCTTACCGATCGTCAGCATCGGCATAAATGCGGCGATCGTCGTGAGTGATGCGGCCATAACGGGTGCGAACATGACATTGGCCGCCTTCATCGTGGCCTCTTCCGGTGACATGCCGTGTCTATGCAGCATCTCGGTATGTTCACCGATGACAATGGCATCATCGACAATGATGCCAAGGCCCATGACGATCGCGAACATACTCATCAGGTTCAGACTCATGCCGAGTATGGCCATTCCGCCGAGGGTTGCAAAAACCGCTATCGGTATACCCATCGCAACCCAGAATGCGACCCGGCCATTCAGGAAGAAGAACAGCACCGCGAGAACGAGTGCCAGCCCGCCCATACCATTGGTGACCAACATCCTGACACGTTGAGTTGTCTGATCGGAGAACACATCAAACATTTTTATATGCAGGTTTGGGGGTAACTCGTCAACAATATCTTCAATATATTTGGTGACCGTGCGCTGTGCTTCAATCGAATCAGCGCTGCGGATTCGATACAGTGTCATGCCGATGGAATGATTTTCCCCCTGCAGGTGAGAAATAGAATTTCCCTTGAAGGTTTCGCGAATGTGAGCGATGTCCCTTATGTGCAGTTTTTCACCCGAAGCTGCGGCAACGACTTCGATACGCCCGATGTCCTGTGCTGTCCGAGCCAGCGCCTTGCTGCGAATCTGGCGAGCCATGCCGCCGCTGTTGACGCTGCCCGACGGCAGGTCGAGACTCGATTGACCGATACGGGTTGCGACATCGTCGAGGGTCAGGTCGAGACGTCGCAGCGTGTCGCCGGGTATTTCCACCCAGATTTCCTCATCCCGGGCGCCGCGTAGAGTAATACTGCTGATGCCAAGGTCGAGTAAATCATCGCGGACCCGCTTGGCGATGAACTTCAGGGCCTGTTCAGAGTAAGGTCCGGATATCTCGATCTGGCACACCAGGTCCGTCGCTGCAATTTCAGTGACGACCGGTTGCTCGATATCGGTCGGAAAGGTTGTGATGCGGGCGACGGCTGCCTGAACATCGGTCAGCGCACGGGCGAAATCGACGCTTTCATCGAAGACGATATTGACCTGGCCGCGACTGTCGTTGGCGGTTGAACTGACACGGCTGACGTGGTCCAGGAAGCGAACCTCGGGTTCGATGGCCGTCAGGATATTAGCTTCGATATCCGTCGGACTGGCACCAGGCCACTGAACGGAAATCGATATAGTCCGTAACTGGAAGTTCGGCATAACCTGTCGGTTGAGTTTGGTCAGGCCATACACGCCCATCATCAGCATGAGCAGCATCAGCAGGTTGCCCGCGACCGGGTGGCGAGCAAAAAAACTGATCATTCCGGTTGCTTGAGACGGGTTAATAGAATCGGCCTGCTGGTGTCATTCGGTGGCAACGGTGCGCACACCGGTGGGGAAGATTCCTGACCTTAAGGCCAGCAGGCGAAGTATTCCACAACCATCATCCAGAACCCGGATGATCAGCAGGACTGTTCATGTTTCGGTTACAGATGCTGGTTGCTTCAGCCCCTCTGGGCATTGATTTTTTCCAGGTAGATTGCATCGATTTCTGAGACGCCGTCGGCAATCGCCAGCGTAACAATTTCCTTAAGTGCGTCCTGCATGAAAGGCAGCGGAATCCCCGTCAGCTTCTTGCAGGCTTCCTCGGTGAAACTGACTTTCTCGTCAATCCGATTGCCCATGTAGTGCACCGCCTGATATTCCATGCCCTCGACATTCGGCAGCGGGATAGTGAATGGAGTGTCATGCTCGGCGAACCAGAAACCGCGGTTGGCCCGGAAGCCACAGAAAATAGGCATATTTGGAAAAATTCCACCCTTTTCAATGCCGGGTACAAATTGTTCTTTCATGAGCAGGTCGTCAATAATGAGATTGAAGTGACCATCGTATGCGTTACCGTGTCCGTCGACCCTGTCATGCAGACCGAAGCTGTCGTCCCAGGTACATTCAAACACCTGGTAGGCTTCTTTGATGATCTGTGGGAATTGAGGATCAGCAGCCTTTTCAGCAGAAGGTGAATCAATCATCGTGTACGGGTTGGCGCTGGCTTTGTCCTCGAGAGACATGCCCGGGAAACCCATGTTCGCAATGCCCTGCAGGCTGTTGCGATCAAACAGCATGTAATTCAAAGCACATTTGCCGTGGCGGCGCAGATTGATGGCCGTACCGCTGTTGTTGCGGCTGATCAGCATCATCGAATGGGGTTGCGTGATGCTGAATGGAGATAGCAATGCGTGGGGCCCGATTCCGGTCTCGCCATTTTCGTGCACCGTGGTGACGAGGGCAAACGACATGGGTATGAATGATGAGGCCTGATAGAAATTGTCAACAATTCCGATACGTTGAAATGATCCATCTGTCAGGGGTTGTGTTGTTTTATCCGGCATTGTGAACGCTCGATGAAAGAACCCATAGTGATTCTAGGCAGGCCTTGGAGTTATTTATATAAGGGATTGTTCTGAGCCGGAGGGCGGGGTAAATTGCAAAATTGGGAAGATTTTGCAGTTGCAGATAATCATTAATTTTATGATTTTAGGTATTAGACTTGTATTTTGGTGAAGAAATGGCAGCCAAAGGATGACGAGGTGACTGATTGGAAACCTACAGCCAATGAGTTATCAGGTATTTATGCGATGTTCTGGCGACTGCTCGCAGTGCTGGTTGGTCGCTATGGCAGTTTCCCAAGCGGGCATTTGTTGACTATTCTGACCACCGTACTGTTGGATAGAGCCGATTATCACCCGACCGTCAGTGAGTTGGTCGACATTACCCGGTTGCCAAAATCAGCCGTGTCACGCTATGTTGCGCTCGACATAGAATCCGGTTTCCTTACGGAAGTTATCGATCCGAATGACCGGCGGAGGCGGTTGCTGCATCCGACCCTCAAGTCCAAGCAAGAACAGCAATGGCAGATGGATCAGTTGATTGAAATTCTTGAGTTGAGCCTCCGCGCCTATAGCGGCTTTGGTGACAGCAAAAATCCGGCGCAGGACCTTAAGGAGATTCTGCGTGGGGCCAGTCTTGAGGATGTCTCTGGTGCACAAACGAAAACGGATCACTAATCAGTTATTGAGATGAGTAGTTGGGTACCCACAGACGAGCAACTCGCGGGAGTTTATGCATCATTCTGGCGTTTCATGGATATGTCAGTACACCGATACGGCAGTTCTCCTACGGGTCACGTATTACTGGTGCTGACGATTGTTTTGCTTGATCGAATCAAAATTGCTCCGACGACCAGCGAACTGGCTGAGATTACCCGGATGTCCAAGTCTGCAGTATCACGCTATGTAGCGATCGAGATAGACAGGGGTTTCCTGGAAGAAATTGTTGATGCCGTAGACCGGCGTCGCCGTCGGCTGCATATGACCGCTGCGGCCAGAAAAGAGCATGAATGGCACAAGGACATGATTCACGGAATAATGCAGAAGGGCACGAAAGCATTTAGCGATGATGACTTCAGTGAGGACGGGATTCGCGAGCTGAAGAAGCTGCTGATCGACGGCATTAATTAGACTGGTGCTAACCGGGGCCAGGCGCCAATAATACCGTCCCGTCCGATTCGATCTGCCAGCCCGTGATCGGATTGTAGTGATAGGCGAACGGGCCTTGTGGCGCGCCACGTGCAGTCTCCAGTTGTGCACGAGTGGGTTGACTGTAGCCGGTTTCATCAAGGGCCCGGCTCATGATCCGGGTAGGTGATCCATCCCATTTCCACAGGTAACGGAATCGTGTGTGCGCCTTGGGTAATACCGGTGCCTGTAACTCGGCCTGTTGCCATGAGTTGCCACTGTCAGTACTGATATCGACACTGGTAATGTGTCCGCGACCGGTCCAGGCCAGTCCGCGAATTTCTATCCAGCCCGGTTCGAGCACCACCGGGTAGGCCGGAAAAGTGATGATTGAACGTGCGTCCATGACAAAACTGAACTGGCGCACGACACCATCTTTGAGTGGGTCCGAGTACTTAGAGGTTTCCTCGCGTGTCTGAAACGGCCGGTCTGACAATTCCATCCGCCGTAACCATTTGACGCTGGTGTTGCCTTCCCAGCCCGGCAGCAACAGACGTACCGGATAGCCCTGGGCCGGTCGCACGGCTTCACCGTTTTGTGCATACGCAATAATTGCGTCATCGAGTGCTTTTTCAACCGGGATGCTGCGGGTCATGACAGCGGCATCCGAGCCCTCGGCCAAAAACCAGCTGGCTTTCGGGTGGATACCTGTCTCGCGGAATAGGGTCGCCAGCTTGACTCCGGTCCATTCACTCTGGCTCGTTAAACCGGCCAGACTTTGTGGCGTGGTCTTGGCATTCGCCCAGATTGGCAGGTTGCCGGAACATTCGATGAAACAGATTCGGGTAGTCGCCGGGAATCGTTTGAGCTCGGCCAGCGAGAATTTCATCGGTCGGTCGACCATGCCGTGAATCAGTAATTCATAGTTTTGCGGATCGATCGTTGGGAGACCGGCATGGTGTCGTTCAAAATGCAGGCCTGCCGGAGTAATTGATCCATGCAAATCCTGTAGCGGTGTCGTGCTGATAGCACCACCAAATACGCGCCGCTGCGTTTGCTCGAAGGGTGAACGGGTGCCGACAGGTGTTGCCGGTGAACCCGGTACCTTGGTCGGGTCAGCCGGTATGGCAGGGTCGGCCACCTGGATCTGTTCACCTGATGCAGTCTGAATGATTGCGACACCGCCGGCCGCAGCCAGCAACTGGCGGCGATTGATGGTTGGCTGGTCGTTCTTGCTCATGCTCCGCTCATAATCTAGCGAATTTCCGGACCGCCGCGTCGGTCATCCGGTACAAAACGATCTCGCCCCGGCATGCGAACTTTTGGCAGGGTCCTGGCATTCATTTTTTTATTGGTCTTGATGATCGCATTCAGGTTGAGAATATAGGCGGTTAGTGCATATACCTCGTCATCGGTCAGGCTTCCCGGTTCAGTCGGCGGCATCGCGCGGCGAATATAGTCAAATAACGTCGTCGCATAGGGCCAGTAGGTGCCAATGGTTTTGCGCTGAGAGGTGCCTGACAGGCCAGCCAGTTTATCGCGATCTTTTCTGCCGCGGGGACCGTGGCAGCTGGTACATTTTGCCTCATAAATTGGTTTGCCTTTCTTGGCTGTGCCATTGCCGGCGGGTAACCCGTCGCCGTCAGGCCCGATATCGATATCCCAGCGTTCGATATCCTCGGCACTGGCATCGCGACCGATGGACAATTGCCCGGTCGTCACTTCGGAATGCGCTACCACAGGCAACAGGCAACAAACGCTCAAGGTGGCAAGTATTACGAAGTGGTAATTACGGCAGGTAACAAACATGCAAATCGCATCATCGCAAAAAAAAGTCAAGAAATGAAAGGGGTAAAAAACATGCCCGAATCGCTTCCATGAACTAACCGAGCGCCGGCACCAGGTGCTCACCGATCAGCCTGATCGCCTGCTCCGGATTACTATAAATACACAGAGCAATCTCGGTTAGCCCCGCATCCTGGAAGTTACGCATGCGCTCGATTTCGTGCTCTATATTGTCAATCGTCGATGCCGACACACCGTGATCAACGATCCTGGTCAGAATTTCATCAGGCACACCCTCGATGACCGGTGACTTGGCCTGGTAAGCCGTCAGGAATTCCCGCAAATGACTGATAACGATCGCCGCATCATCTGCATCGACGACATCACCGATATAGTCCGGATAGATCGTACCGCGTACGGCGAGATAAATGCGTGCTTCACGATGTGCAGCTGCGTGATCTTCCTGCACATGCCAGGCCCAGAAGTTGTTCAGCGGATAGGTGGCCGGGTCGTGGCCATTGCTGGTCAGAATCGGATCGATCATGTCATGTACGCTTCTGACCCGTTCCGGGCCAAAATCGCTGACCATGATGCCGTCTGCATAGCGTGCGGCGCCTTTCAGCATCTGTGGCCCGTTTGCGCCGACATACACCATTGGCCTGGGTTGCTGTGCCCAGCGTGCATCGATCCAGCCCGCCGAATATAGTTCACCTTTGTAGCCGCAAGGCTTGCCGGCGATGGCTACATTGATGATTTCGACGCACTCGCGTACAGCACGCACCATGCGCCTCGGTTTGAGGCCGATATTCTCTGCGGTACCGCCGCCACCCCCGACGACCAGCTGCGCGCGGCCTGTCGCAATTTCATTCAGCGTCAGCAGTGAATGCGCCATCTTGATCGGGTGTAGTTCGAACGGGCTAATTGCAATGGGTCCCATGCGCAGCCGTTCGGTTTGCATCGCGAGCGGTACAAAATTTACAAATGCATCGCGGGTATCGTAATTATTCGCAATCCATACGCCGCCCAGACCGTATTCCTCGGCCAGTTTGCCATAGCGGACCATATCGTCGGCCGACAGGTCAGAGTAAAGAATGACATCGAATCTCATTCGTGTAACTCCTGCGAGGTTGGTAAATAATTATATGTTGATCCTAGCGTTCATCTTAATTCCGGCCAGACTCGCTCGCCAATCAGCTTGATTGCATCTGCGGGTTCATCGTGAACCCGAATCGCAATCTCGGTTAGTCCGGCCTCGGCAAATTGTTTTAACGTGTCAATGGCAGTGTCGATCTGGTCGAGTCCGCCGACAAATGAAATGTTCTCGATCATCTTGTCGACCAGTTCCGCAGGTACGTTTTCAATAACATCGCTACCGCGCAGGAATGCATTAAGAAAATCCTGCTCGTGGTCGCGCATGATCTTAAGTTCATCTTCGTCGAGGAACGGCGCGAAATATTTATCACGTAACCAACCGCGCAGCATCAGCTCACGGCGTGCCTCGGCACGGGATGCCTGCGGGTCTTCTTTGATATGCCAGGCCCAGAAATTGCTGATGCGAAAATCTTTGGGCGTGCGACCGGCGGCTTTGAGTTCGGCGTGGGCGCTGGCGACAAAGTCTTTCATCAATGGCACGACAAAGTCACTGGTAATCAGTCCGTCAGCCAGCTCTGTAGACAGCTTGCGACTCTGTGGGTGATTCGAGCCAAAATATATCAGTGGCGGTGTGTCCGTATACCATTCGGGCTTATAGCCGTAGACCTTATAGATTTCACCGGAGTAATTGGTCATCTTGTCGGGTGATGCGCCTTTGAGAATTTCCAGGCACTCGCGCGTGCGCCGGATCATGCGCTCACGCTCGAGGCCGATCGATTGCAGTACGGCGCCACCGCCACCGACCATGATCATCGCCCGTCCATGTGAGAGTTCATTCAGACTAAACAGCAGGTTAGCCATTTTCAGCGGGTGTAACTCGGCAGGACTCACGGCCATCGGCCCCATGCGGATCTTCGACGAGCGGTCGGCGAGCAGTGACAGGGTAAAAAACGGGTCACGAGACCAGGCATAGTTGCTCGCCCAGACGCCGCGCAGACCGTAACTCTCCGCCAGCAGGCCAAGTTCTGCGGCTTCCTGTGGCGAGGCAAACTCATTCAGAATAATGTCGATTTCCATTTTGACCCCCGGGCGGTTTGGTAGCGAGGCAGCGGATTCTTGTGGGGATTATAGGGCGGGTGTTCTGCTATGGTTCGTCAACACAACTTGCAGCCCGTCACGCAGTCACGTGGCATGGGGGTTGAGCCCGTTAGTACTGGAGTAAATAAGTATGCGGCAAAGGCCTGTAATCTGGGTGCTGATAGCTGTCCTGCTGATCATCAATTTGACCTATTGGCAGGATCCGTGGTTGTGGCGTAATTACGTTCACTTTTTCTCTAGCGGTGAACTGACGGGTGTTGAGCGGCTGCAGCCCGATGAAGAAATTCGGGGGGATGGTTCGTATGTGCTGCCGGTTGCCGGTGCCGGACAACGCACAATTTCTTCCGCGTCACTGGCGGCGATGCACGACTATGCGCAGGAGTTCGGTTCGCATGCGTTGATCACGGTTCACCGGGGCATGATCCAGGATGAATGGTATGCGGATCACTGGCAGCATGACTGGATGACCCAGTCGCAGTCGATGCACAAGTCGCTGATGGGACTGTTCATCGGGATGGCCATTGAGGATGGCAGGATTTCATCGGTAGATGCTCCGATCGATACCTGGATCACCGAATGGGCCGATGATCCGCGTGGCAGGATCACGTTACGCAACCTGATGCAAATGAGTTCCGGGCTCGGGCAGTACGGATTTACGCTCAATCCGTTTGATGACGGTATGAAATGGTTGAATTCGGGACGCTCCATCGAGGCGATTTTACGCACACCGCTGGCCGACTGGGCACCGGGCTCGAAATGGGAGTACAACAACATCAATTCCGAACTGCTCGGTATGGCTTTGGTGCGTATTTATGGCCAGCGATACTCGGTGTTGTTGCGTGATCGTTTGTGGTTGCCGATGGGCGGCGAGCGTGCGCAGATACATACCGACTCACCGGGTGGCCGTGCCTTTACCTCCTGTTGCCTGGCGGCACCTGCAATGGACTGGGTGCGCGTGGGTATGCTGTTACTGGGTCGCGGTGTCGTGAACGGCAAGCGGATTATTTCGGAGGAGTGGCTGGAACAGATGATCACGCCGTCGTCTGTAGCAGGTTATTACGGTTACCAGACCTGGCTTGGTTACGATGATCCGGCGATTCCGGTGGATGATAGTGTCGGTTCGTCCGGGGCGCTCGCCAGCGAACCGTTTCTCGCCCGCGATACCTTCATGACCTGGGGTCGCGGGCAACAGCACGTGTTTGTGGTGCCGTCACAGGAGCTGGTTATTGTGCGACTCGGTCCTGCGCTCGGTCGGTTACCAATCAAACCCGGTTTTGACGTCACTTATTTCGTCAATACTGCAATTCGTGGCTTGAAACAGCCCGATGCCATGCCATGATACGGCCCCATGATTGAGCAATTATCCGCAGTGCATCCTCTTCTGCCCGCTGTTGCAGGCAGCCTGGCCTTATTACTGGTCGCGATTCTGTCCGATCTCGTCGCCAAGCGGCTGTTGTTGGTGGCAGTGCGTGCGGCGGCCAGGCGCACCCGGTTCGGCTGGGATGATGCGCTGCTCGAAAACAACGTGTTCGGCCGTCTCGCACAGATTGTACCGGTTTCGATTATTTCCTTCGGCATTGTCCTGGTGCCGGATGTTGCCGAGTCGGTCGAGAAAATTATTCGTAACGTCGCCAGTGCTTACATGATCCTGATGGTGATGCTGACGCTGACCGCGATGCTGTCGGCGGCTAACCAGATTTATGAAACCCGTCCGATAGCCCGGAGTCGACCGATCAAGGGATTTATTCAACTTGCCCAGATCGGTATTTACCTGTTCGGCGCGGTCATCGTGATCGCGATGCTGATCGATCGTTCGCCGGCCATCCTGTTGAGCGGTTTCGGTGCAATGACTGCGGTGCTGCTGATCGTTTTTAAAGACACGTTGTTATCGCTCGTCGCCAGTATCCAGCTCACCAGCCAGGATATGATCCGGGTCGGTGACTGGCTGGAAATGCCGCAGTTTGGGGCCGACGGCGATGTGATTGATGTGGCGCTGTATACCATAACGGTGCAGAACTGGGATAAGACCATCACGACGATTCCGACTCATCGGCTGATTACCGATTCATTCAAGAACTGGCGGGGCATGTCGGAGTCGGGCGGTCGGCGCATCAAGCGTTCAATCAGTGTCGATGTTAATTCGATTCGTGTTTTAACGGACGATGAGATCACCCGTTTCAAAAGTTTTGCCTTGCTCAAAGAGTACATTGATGCCAAGCAGACAGAATTGAGGGACTACAATACGGCCCTCGATGAACCGGGTGAGTCAGGCGTCAACCTCAGGCGGCTGACCAATATCGGTACCTTCCGTGCTTATATACATAGCTACCTGAAACATCATCCGAAGATTCATGAGGGCATGACGCTGATCGTGCGACAGTTGCAGCCGGGTCCCGAAGGTTTGCCGATTGAGATTTATGCTTTTAGTAATGACACGGATTGGTCGGCCTATGAAGGCATCCAGGCCGACATCTTTGATCATATCTGTGCCATTGCGCCGGAGTTTGGTCTGCGACTCTACCAGAAACCCGCCGGCGCAGACCTTGCGGGTCTGCGGGTATAGCATGCGGTTATTTGTGGCCCGGGCGACTTATGCCCAGTTCTGATGGCTTCTTCGGCGCGAGTATCAGCAGCAGAAAAAGTAACAGGAACGCACCGAGTACCACGGACATCTCGATCTTGTAATCCCAGGGGCGCACCCAGATTTCGGTAAACAGTTTCCACTTGGTGGCTACCTCGATGCTCACCCAGAAGATGTTCCCCACCGGAATTACGTAGCGAAGTGCGGTCGAGATTCTCCTGTATTTTATTAAGCGGGCCATGCAATAACCGCTCCAGACGAACGCTACGAATACCGTGGCCATGTTGACACCGAAAAACAGGTCTCCGGTACCGACAATCCCCGGATCAAAGCACAGCAGATTCCATATGTAGCAGAACCAGAAAACATAGATAGTTTCCATGAAGGTAATGATGGCGTAGTTCCGGTCACGTGAGGTTTTGGTGCTGGGGCCGAGGCCTTCCTGCAGACCAAGCTTGCGCTGGAACCACAGGAACATGTTGCAACGGGTATCCTTGTCAAAGGTATAAAAGCACAGCATCAGCATCAGGAGACCCACAGTGGCGCCCATGATCATGTATTCAGGGGACGTACCGCTAACCTGCAAACCATCGGGCCCGTCCATGCGCGGTACCATGCCCCAGTTGCTGCGGCCATAAAACATGAAAAAGAATTCAACCCAGGTCATTCAGACTATGAGGCCGGTAAGAAAACCGATCCAGGTCTGAAAGTTCTCATTATTTGATTTAATCGCGTACCAAAGCAGGACAATTGCGGCAGCACCCATGAAGATTGAGGCGATATAGGCATTATTCCGACCCAGTCCGTGTTCGATAAGAACCATGGCGGTATGGCCAAGCGCTATAGCGAACAGCATCAGAACGAAGGCAGTAATGCCCACGATGGGTGGCCGCCAGAAAAATGATAGCCACTTGTTAATCATTGATGCTGATGAGTCGTTCAAAAAAATCCCCTGAGTTTGTGAGTTTCAATCTGAATTATGGTCAGGCATGTATCCAGCCGTAAGCCGTATTACTGGGCTCCGCACCTTGCTCGGTATAAGCCGTTTTCATTTTCGTAATCGCATCACCCGGGATTTCCCGGCGCTTGGCATCGATGTCCACATTATATAAGCGGGCGAGGTTTTCGCCGAAAATCAGTCGGCGATCCTGATCAGTAATTGGTGCATAGCCGAACTCTTCCTGCAGGTTTTCCGGGATCTGGAAACGCCGGAAGGCTTCAATCAGCCATTGCGGTGAACCCCACCAGATGCAATCGGTTCCCCAGATCACATGATCTGCACCGAAGCTTCTAATAATTTGCCCCAGCAGATGGCCACAGATTTGCGGATGGGTGATGACGGAATAGCCAAACACGCCACCGAGTTCCATATATACATTGGTCATCGCCGGATCGGCATCGCGAGCCCGGCACAGGTCAGTGGTCCACGGGATGTAACCATCCGCATCGACACCGGTAAAGCTGGCCGGCATTTGCGCCATCATGTGCTGCATGCCGGAGTGATAAATGATGAAGTTCATGTCGCGAAACTGCTTGGCAACTGTCGGAATATCGGTCGGCATATAGTACGGAGTCATGCGTCCGCCCAGCGAAAGGCCTTTATGCGTACTTACGTTGATAGCACCGAGTTCGCGAATGTGCTCGAGTAACGGGTAAGCGATTTCTTCATCATCGAACATCCACGGCCCACCCGGATTACCGGTGTAGAGCTTGAAACCGTCGATACCAAGTTCTTCAACTTGGCGTGAGACTTCATCGAGACAACCCGGATCGGTCGGATCAACAATCCCGTGACTCAGCATGCGTTGTGAACCCGCGGCATTATTGATCGTGTTGCGGGTCTTGATCATCTCTTCGATGGTCAGGATGTAATCCTCCGGTGTGCGACCGATTGCCGCGCCGGAGATCAGGCCCATGACCGTGTCGGAATCAAAAAAGATTTCCTTCAGAAAGTTGGCGCGATGCAGGTCCCCTTTGCGTGGTTCAATGCCGATCAGGTCCGGGTTCATTCCATACTTGCCGGTCAGTTTGCGAAACATCAGCGGACCGGCCATGCCGTCATGAACATGGTGGTTTTGCGCATCAAAAATAAATTCGCCCTTGGGCCATTGCTCTTTGTAAGCAGCCGTTTCCAGTGCTTCGGCGGCATGCACGTTGAAGGTGGGACCGAACACATCGTTGAAGGCAAGAAATGCGGTGGCCATGCCACCGGTCGTGCGCAGGAAATCGCGTCGCGTCAGGCCGAGGGCACTGGCATTTTTATCTGCCAGCGTGAAGATTCTGGCTTCAACTTTTTTCTGTGCACTCGACTGCGGCATCGGTGCGAATTCTTCGTTAGCGACGATTTGTGTTGGTATGGGGGAGGCAAGCCCGGTGTCCTGATCATGCTGATCCTTCTTGATCCACATACTCAAATCTCCATTAATTCCACACGTGCAGTCTAGCCTGAAAGGTTTCAGTGGCGGCCCCCGCAGATGACCATCAGACGGCCAGATAATTAAGTAATGCATCTTAAATAATTTAATTAAGATACCTTACTTAAATATGGAGTCATCATCTTGAATGCAGCCACTGAAAAGACCCGTACCTGCATCCTGCTGACGGCTGAAAAGCTGTTTGCAGAGCATGGTATCGATCGAGTTTCGATTCGTCAGATCAATCTGGCTGCAGGCCAGAAAAACTCGTCAGCCACTCAATATCATTTCGGTACTAAGGTAGGTTTGCTCGAGGCACTGTTCGATTATCGGATGGAACCCATCAATCAGCGCCGGCTTGAGATGCTGGATGAATTGAAAGAGGCCGGCACCGAGAACACCTTGTGCGGACTTGTCGAGGTGCTCGTGCATCCGCTGGCCGATCAGTTGCGTACCCATGGTGCCGGTTATTACTACATCCCGATCGTTGCACAGGTGACCGGCCATCCTGATTATCATGAGATTGCTCAACACCGCAGTCGTCACAGCACCGGATTGCAACAGTTGCTGATTCTGATCAGAAAGAATCTGCCGGATATTCCGGATGCACTTATTTTGCAGCGGTTCGGCATGGCGTTGCGACAGGTCTTTAATGAGTTGTCTGATTATCAGCGATTGCATGGGCTACCCCATAAACGAGGCAACTTATCCTCCACCGCTGATTCCGGCATGTCACTGCTTATCAATGGCCTGGTGGATGTGGTGACCGCACAATTTTCCGCGCCGGTATCTGCAGCAACGTTGCAGGAACTCGACAGGCAAACGAGACAGTCAGCTTAGATATTATTGTTACCTATCAAAAGGAGACCAGGACCATGGCGACCAAAGCAAGTGAAGTCAGACGATTACAAATTGAACCATCGACCGGAACACTCGGCGCCGAGGTTTCCGGTGTGGATTTATCGCAACCGCTCGACGATGATTTAATTGCAGAGATTCGCCAGGCGTTGCTGGATAACCTGGTTATTTTCTTTCGCGATCAGCACATCACACCTGAGCAGCAGATTGAATTTGGACGTCGCTTTGGTGAACTGCATATCCATCCGTACATACCGCACCGCGAGGGTTATCCGGAAATTCTGGCACTGCAAAGCAAGGCTGATGGCCCGGGAGATATGGCCTATCAATCCAACACCTGGCACACGGATCTGACGTATGAAGCCAATCCGCCGATGGGCTGTATTCTGCGTGCCGTTGAAGTGCCGCAGGCCGGCGGCGATACGATGTGGAATAACCTGTATGCCGCTTATGATGCGTTGTCAGAACCAATGCGTGAATTTCTGGATGACAAGATCGCGATTCATTATATCGCCGTCAGCATGCCGGCAGATTTTCTGGAACAGGAGTGGTCGGGAAAACAGGTTGAACGTTTCCATGCCAAGACACCGCCGGTTGAGCATCCGGTCGTGCGTACGCATCCGGAGACCGGACGTAAAGGCCTGTTCGTCAATCGAAACTTTACTTCACATATCATGGGTCTTTCGCGTAACGAAAGTGATGCGCTGCTGGCCTTCCTGCTGCAACATATCGAGCAGCCGGAGTTTGCCGTGCGTCTGCACTGGGCAACAGATACGATCGCGATGTGGGATAACCGCTGTACTCAGCATTACGCCATCGTCGACTATAACTCCCAGCGGACCATGAACCGGGTAACGATATGCGGTGATCGGCCGCGCTAAAAAAATTGTCGCCGAAGACGACTGACCAGCGCTGCACCGAGTGCATAAAGCATGATGAGGTGCGCGATGGTCAGTGTGCTCCACTTGAATGCGCTGAGCGACGCAGTGATCCACGCCAGCAGATCACATCGGTCCGGGTAGTTTGATACCAGGGCGATGCCCAGGGCATTTTCACCCAGGTCGGCCAGCATCGGAATGAGTGTGATGACATTCAGTTGTTGTCTTCGGTCGTCCGCTGCAAAGGCGTTGCGCAGTGCCAGACTGGTGATCGTGACCAGAAACAGGGTGTAGACCAGCGCCCAGACGGGGTCAAGCCCGAGTCGAAACGCCACGTAATGAGCCCGCCCCGCTTCGCCCCAGGTCGACAGTTCGTGATACAACTCATCCGGGGTATAAAACCAGTGTCCGTCCGGTGAACCCCAGTCACCGGCATAGGTAGCAACAACTGTGCTTTCGGGCACCATGACAAAAGTCAGGAATATCCCGTACAGCACGATTGCAAGCACGATCGTGAGCGCCGATGAAATACGGTGTAACCAATCGGATAGCCTGCGCATGGCGTTGTCCCGGGTGCTGTAAGTCGGGTTATTCTAGCCCGAACTTTGATGCCGTGAAGCGGTCGCAATGAGAATGCGCATGAACACCCGGATGATTATCTGCCTGTTGATCACGCTGCCCTGGATGGTGCCGGTTTGCTCAGCAGTCGACGTCGTGTCATCTGCCTCTCCCCCTCCGCAGGCACCCCTGCCTGCGCCTGATTCAGAGGGCACGACGAGTACCATCACGATGGGTGCGGCAAAAATTTACTTGTTCATCGAGGGGCGGCCCTTTGCATTGTCACAACAGGAGTTGCGAGACTGGGTGCAGCGGTCGGCCGAAATTGTGCTGCAGTACTACGGCGGTTTTCCCATCACCGAGTCCTGGGTTGCTATTCGTGGTGCGCGCGGTTCGCGGGTGATGAGGGGCCAGGCAATCGGTTCTGTCGGTGCCGTTATCAATGTTGATGTTGGCCTGGCGGCTACGCCTGAGGCTCTGGCCGATGACTGGATCCTGGTGCATGAATTAATTCATGTTGCTTTCCCAAGCATGGCGCGTCGCCACCATTGGCTGGAAGAAGGACTGTCGGTCTACGTTGAATCCATTGCGCGAGCGAATGCCGGCGTTCTGAGTGAAGACGCGGTCTGGACCGGTTTTCTCGACGGTATGCCCCTGGGCCTGCCGCGTGCCGGGGACAAGGGGCTTGATTACACCCCCACCTGGGGCAGGACCTATTGGGGTGGCGCACTGTTTTGTCTGCTGGCCGATATTGGCATTCGTGAACAGTCACACGGTCAGAAAACTCTGCGGGATGCGTTACGAGCCATTGTGGCTGCCGGTTATAACATGACGCGCCCGGGCGATGTTCGCACGGTACTGGCAATCGGCGATCAGGCAACGGGTGTAACCGTGTTACTGGATCTTTATGAAGAAATGCACAATCAACCGTCGCCGGCAACCATCGACAGCTTATGGTCTGACCTCGGTGTTGCCAAACTGGACGGCAAAATTATCTACGATGATCGGGCACCACAAGCAACTATCCGCCGCGCACTGACACGACCGGCCAGTCAATAAACCGGCGGTGGTGTCAGGCACCCATTATTATTCAGGCAGCCTGATCAGTGCTCAATGCTGCGACTACCGCGGGATGGCGAATTTCGCCGGCATGGACGTTGATTCCGTTGGCCAGATGCGGGTCATCTGCACAGGCGCGTTGCCAGCCTTTATCGGCCAGTGCCCTGACGAATGGCAGGGTGATGTTGTTCAGAGCGAAAGCGGATGTGCGTGGCACGGCCCCCGGCATGTTGGTCACGCAGTAATGTACGACGTCGTCGACGACAAAAGTCGGTTCAGCATGAGAGGTGGGTTTGCTGGTTTCAAAACAGCCGCCCTGATCGATCGAAATATCGACTACAACTGAACCGGCTCGCATGCTGCGAATGGTTTCACGGGTCAGTAATTTCGGTGCTTCGGCACCCGCTACCAGTACGGCGCCGATAATCAGGTCAGACTCGCGTGCCAGTGCTTCCACGGTATCTGTCGTGGCATAGGCAGTCGTCAGCGCACTGCCATACTGGGTCGACAATTCACGCAGGCGGCGAGCTGATTTGTCCACTACCGTCACGTTCGCCCGCAGACCCATCGCCATTACGGCAGCGTTGGTGCCGGCGATGCCGCCACCCAGGATGGTGACATTCGCCGGCGCAACGCCGGGAACTCCACCGAGCAAAATGCCGGAACCACCATTGGCTTTTTGCAGGCACGTGGCACCAACCTGAACTGACATCCGGCCGGCAACTTCACTCATGGGGGTTAGCAGCGGCAAAGAACCGTCGTCTGCGGTCACAGTTTCATAAGCGATAGCCGTAGCACCTGACTCACAAAGTGCCGTTGCCTGATCCGGGTCGGCAGCGAGATGGAGATAGGTAAACAGAACCTGGCCCGGCCGCAGCATGCGGCATTCTTCCAGTTGCGGCTCTTTAACCTTCACGATCAGGTCAGCTTCCGCAAACACGGCTGCCGGGCTGGCGGCGATCCGCGCACCAGCTTTAATGTAGTCTTGATCGCTAAAGCCGATGCCGGCACCGGCCTGCGTTTCCACGATAACCTCATGACCTGCGCCGGTTAGTTCATACACGCTGGCAGGTACCAGGCCTACGCGGTACTCCAGGATCTTGATTTCCTTGGGGACTCCGATTTTCATGAGATTGCCTCCGACAGCGCTGGGTCTATATATAGAGTAGCCCTACCGGCCTGGTGAAACTTGCGAATTTTTGCTTGAGTAATGCAATAAAAGACAGATAATTGCGCTATTATTAGTATATGAGCAAGAAACAGCGACAAATATCACTGGACCAGCATGATCATGCAATTCTGCTTGAACTGCAGACGGATGGACGCATGAGCAACGTGGTCCTGGCAGAGCGTATCAACCTGTCCGAGTCGGCCACATTGAGACGGGTCCGGGCACTGGAGCAGGTTGGTCTGATCGAGGGTTACTCAGCCCGGATCGATCAGGCACTGGTCGGCCTGTCCGGTAACGTGTTCGTCAATATCACTTTGCAGCGCCAGGACCAGCAGGACCTGGAAGTTTTTGAGGAGGCCGTGCAACAAGTACCCGAAGTGATGGAGTGCTACCTGATGTCGGGTAATTTCGACTACCTGTTGCGGGTTGTCGTGGCCGATACGGCCGACTTTGAACGCATACACAGCCAGAAGCTGACCCGGTTACCCGGGGTGTCCCGCGTGCAGTCGAGTTTTGCCTTACGCACCGTACGCAAATCGAGCGTACTGCCCACGGTCGATAGTTAAATAGTGGTGTCTGATACCAATGGTCGCCCTTTTTGCTAAATAAATTGGTGTCAGACACCAATTAATTTTAAGTGGTATCGTTCCTCATTCCCCTGTCATAAGAAGAAATATCAATGGATATAGAGATTATTGTCGGCTCTGACATGCACCCGCAGCAGGTGGCAGAAATAGCGGTTGAAGCGGAGCGGGCCGGCATACGGACTCTCTGGCATTCCAATTTTCCGAGTGACTGGGATCCCTTTATCGGCCTGGTTCCGGCTGCCCAGGCGACCAGCAGGATCAAGCTGGGCATACTGGCGATCAGTCCTTATGAGATGCATCCGATCAGAATGGGCAGTTCGCTTGTCAGTCTTAATGAATTGTCCGGGGGTCGTGCCATTGTGGGCATCGGCGGTGGTGGTGCAGTGGCTTTGGCGATCGGTGATAGCTCCGGCAATGCCAACCTGGATTTCAAGAAAATGCGGATCGTGCGCGGTGTGCGTGAGGCAGCGGAAATTGTTTATCGCATGGCTACCGGTGAGGCTAACCGGGGTTATAAGGGTGAGCTCTTTAATGTCGTGCGGCCGTTTCATCTCAAGCATGTCGAGGCACCACGGGCACAGATTTTTACCTGTTCCATGGGCCCGCAGATGCTGCGGATGGGCGCGCGTATCGCTGATGGTATTCAGGTGGGCGATGTGACCTCCGGCAGAATTGGTGCCGTAATGGATGAAATTCAATCCGCCCAGTCAACCCGCAAATACCCGGCGGATGATTTTCGGGTCGGTAACTTCTGGGCCTGGCATATTAAACAGGATCGTGCCGCCTCGATGTTTGAAGCCCGTAGTCAGTTGTTTGCCCGGGCTGAAGTCATCCCGCCAAACATCGGGCTGGATCATTTGGCCCACTCAAAAGTAGTAACTGAAGAGGAGGCTGAATTAATCAGGGACAACTTCCAGAATTTTCTGATGGCGTATGTTGATGGTTCCGGGAATATTAAAGGCGTATCGGAAGACTTGATTCAACGTTTGATCGATGAAGTCAGTTCGGCCGGTGATCTCGATGCTATTGACCGGGAAGTAGAGCGTTATAAGGAATTCGAGAAGTCCGGGCTCACGGATCTGGCTTTACGAGTATTCGATGAGCCGATGGATGCATTGAAAATAATCAAAGAACGGATCATGCCGCATTTTTCATGAGTACGGCAGTCTCTTAAACAGGGAGGCTGATTTGCCTCCGTCACCATTTATCTGTTGTTGCTTTTTTGTAATGCATCTTCCATGCATTTATTTATAGAATTCTTTCATGTTTACACTGTTCCTGGTTATTTTTGTCAACGTTCTTGGTTTTGGCTTGATCATTCCGTTGTTGCCGTTCTTTGTGGAACGGCTCGGTGGCAGTCCCGAGATGGTTACCCTGATCATCGCAATGTACGCATTGGTCCAGTTTGCAACAGCGCCATGGATCGGGCGGCTTAGTGACCGCTTCGGTCGCAAACCCATTCTGATCTGGACCACGGCAGGTACCGCGGTAGCGCATATCGTGCTCGGTTTTGCCGACAGCCTGTGGCTGATCATCCTGTCGCGGGCACTGGCCGGTGTCATGGCGGGGGAACCTGGGTGTCGCATTCGCCTATATTGGCGATGTCGTGGCCAGAAAGGACTCCGCAAAGGCCTTTGGTCGTCTGACAACCGGTTTTACGCTGGGCTTTACATTCGGTCCTGCACTCGGTGGCTTGCTCGCCGGCGGTGACCTGCAAACTGCAAATTTCATGGTGCCAGCGTTTACCGCGGTGGTGTTGTCACTGACTGCGTGTGCCTGCGTCATATTTTTTCTGCCCGAGAGTATGCCGGTGGAAAAACGCGCGGAATCGCTGGCAGCGAAATCGGCGAGATCATTCGGGGAACTACTACGCTTGGTAAGGCGGGACAATATTTTGTGGAAACTCGCGCTCGTATCTTTCCTGTTCTTTATGGCCTGGACACAGTTGCTGTCGATTTTCGCCTTGTGGTCGGATCGGGTCCTGGAACAGGGTCCGCGGCAGATCGGCCTGCTGTTCATGTACATGGGCCTGGTCGGTGCAGCCGTACAGTTCGTCGTGACCGGTCCGCTCGCCAAGAAAGTCGGCGAGATGCGAATCCTGCATTTGACGACGGTCGGCATGTTAGTGGGACTGACCGGGCTGACACTGTCCGCTTCCCTCGCCTGGGTTCTCATCTCATTAACGGTGGCGTCAGCGGCCAACAGCCTGTTTACGCCAATCGTAACCAGCGTCGTGTCACAGAAGTCTTTGCCTAAAGAGCGTGGTGCGATACTGGGCATCTTCCAGTCAATTGGCAGCCTCGGCCGCGTCGCCGGTCCGACATTCTCCTGTGCGGCATTTGCGAATCTCGGCTACAACAGCCCGTTTCACATCGGTGCGTTAATCATGGTGCCGTGTCTGATCCTGCTGTTAATGGTCAGTCGGGCAGTACGCGAGTCCTGAGCAGTATTTCATGGCCTGAGTCCGGGTGCAGTTTCCGCGGCCAATAAATCGGGACCATTGAGCAGCGCATCCTATACAATGAGCAGGGTGCGCTGCTTCATTCTCATCACGCTATTGTCATTAGGTTCGCACTGCCAGGCACAGGGTCAGGCAGAGCAAATGACGATTGCTACCCTGCCCGCAGAATATCAACCGCACTGGGTCTGGGTTAATGACATCGCTTATGGGCATGTGACAGACGGGGAGTCATTCCTCGTCGATGCCGATTCTGGACGATTCCTCGGTACGCTGAGTGCCGGCGGGTTTTTCATGAAGCTCGAGTTGCCGAGCACCCGCAACGAGATTTATGCGGCGGCCACTTTTTATCCACGTGTGAATCGTGGTGAGCGTACCGATGCCGTAACGATCTTTGACCCGCAAACCCTGAGCCCGGTAGGCGAGATCATCATCCCGCCCCGGCGCCAGACGGGTAATCCAACCATGGCCCATTCCGCACTAACCGATGAACAACGTTTTATGTTGATCTACAACATGACTCCGGCACAGTCAGTCAGTGTCGTCGATATGCACGAGCGGAAGTTTATCGAAGAGATTGCCACGCCAGGATGTGCCCTTATTTATCCAACCGGGATCCGGCGGTTTCAGATGCTCTGCGGTGACGGCAGCCTGTTGACCGTTAACCTGAATGAAGACGGCAGCGGAGCCGGGCAGGCGCGCAGCAAACCCTTCTTTGATCCATGGCAGGATCCCGTCACCGAGAAAGGTGTGCGGATAAATGACCAGTGGTTGTATGTATCTTTCGATGGACTGGTGCATCCGGTCGATGTTTCCGGCGATGCTCCTGAATTCCTGCCGACCTGGTCGTTATTATCTGCTGAGGATCGCGCGGAATCCTGGCGGATCGGCGGCCTGCAACACCTCGCCGTGCATGAACAACGCCAGCTGTTGTTCAGCCTGATGCACAAAGGCGGCATCGATACCCACAAGGATCCCGGTAACTATGTCTGGGTTTATGATCTGCGCAGTAAAAAGAGAATTAACCGGATCAAGCTAAAGGGTGCGGCAAGTGCGATTCAGGTAACTCAGGACGATCGGCCGCTGTTGTTGACGGCTTTTATTGGCAATCCGAAACTGACTGTCTATGATCCGGATTCCGGTGAGCGCCTGCGCACCATCAGCCAGCTTGGCTCAACCATTACCGGCCTGCAGACAAACTGACCGAACCCGTGATTGAAACTCTGAACATTGACCCGGCTGTAGCACTGATTTTTCGTTTGTTGCTTGCATTAGTATTTGCCAGTGCAGTCTTGCACAAGCTTATTGCGCCACGGTTGTTTCGTGCCGCAGTTCGTGACTATCAAATGTTGCCGGATATGCTTGTTACGCCCGTCGCGGCCGGCTTTATTCTTATGGAATGCACGACGGCTCTCGCTCTCGTGGTGCCGGTAACCGCACCATTCGGTGTATGGGGCGCTGCTGGCTTGTTGCTGGTTTATACCGGTGCCATCGCCTTTAACCTGTTGCGCGGCAGAACACATATCGATTGTGGCTGTATGGGTCCTGCACATGTTCAGCAGCTTAATGCATGGCTTCTGTTACGTAATTTGCCGTTGCTGATCATGGCGTGGGCTGCCGGTTTGCCGGTCTATGATCGTGGCTTGCTCAGCTGGGACTATGTCACCGTTATAGCTGCGGTCATGGCGCTGGGTATGTTGTATGTAACGATGAATCAACTATTAATAAACGCGCCCGGACTACGGGCTTTGTTGCTGCGCCATGACTGAAGCACTGTTAATTTCCAACCTGGTTCTGTGGCTCGTCGTTCTGGCGCTGTGTGCCATAGTTGTCGCGCTGGTTCGCCAGATTGGTGTCCTGCATGAACGGATTGCACCGGCCGGTGCGTTGATGCTCGGTAACGGACCCAGGGTTGGTGAACAGGCACCACAATTTGAGTTGCAGGGACTTGGCGATGTAGCAGTCACTATTGGCGGCTCACAAACAGCAGAACGTAGTACGCTGGTTTTTTTCCTGTCACCGACCTGCCCGGTCTGCAAAACATTACTGCCGGTGCTGGAGTCCGCCCGCAAAAGTGAACGTGACTGGCTGCAGATCGTGCTGGCCAGTGACGGTGAAGTACAGGCTCAGCAACGCTTTATCGAAGCCAATGGTCTGGCAGTTTTTCCATACATTCTGTCCGCTGAGCTGGGCCGTGCCTATCACGTTGAGAAATTGCCCTACGCAATCCTGATTGACGAACAGGGCATCCTGCGTAGCAAGGGATTGATCAACACCCGGGAACACCTGGAGAGTCTGTTTGAGGCCAAGGAATTGCACGTCGCTTCAGTGCAGGATTTTTATAATAAGAACCGGGAGGCAGAACGTGAAACTGCTTGATCGGTGGGTCGAAAGATCCGTACGACGTGTCGCACAGCGCACTTCCCGCAGGCATTTCATGAGCAGGCTCGGTGCACTGCTGATCGGTGGATCGGTCCTGCCGTTACTGCCGGTCGCGCGCGGTAACGAATCTTCCGTTAACGACTTGCCGGATGATGCATCACTGGAAGGATCGGCCGGTGATCCAAAGAGTTGTAATTATTGGCGCCACTGTGCCATCGATGGTGCGCCGTGTTCGTGTTGTGGCGGTTCGCAGACCGCGTGTCCACCAGGCACTGAATTGTCGGCAATTACCTGGATCGGCACCTGCCGTAACCCCGGCAATGGTAAGGACTACATCATTTCTTACAACGATTGTTGCGGCAAGAGTACCTGCGGCCGGTGTATGTGCTTCCGGTCAGAAGGCGATAAGCCGATCTACCTGCCACAGAAGAGTAATGATATTAACTGGTGCCAGGGCACTAACAGCAACATCTACCATTGTACGATTGCGGCTGTAATCGGTCAGGCCACCGACGAGTAGTGCGCGGTTCTGACGTGAATCACGGGATATCCTTTCTGTTCGCTACTATCTTCGTGATCAGGGTGCTGTTCGGATCTGCAGCGCAAGCCGATGAGTCACCGCATAATAATTACATGATTCATTGTCAGGGCTGCCATCTCCCCGATGGTGCCGGCAAACCGCCGGATGTTCCGTCGTTTCCCGGTCAACTCGCCGAGTTTCTGCGCATCGATGGTGGCCGTGCGTATCTCGTACAGGTACCGGGAACCGCTAATGCAATGCTCGATGATCAGGCGGTGGCCGAATTGTTGAACTGGATGGTAGAACGATTCAATGACCGGCCGTTGCCGGCAGATTTTATTCCCTACACGGCACCGGAAGTCGCCCGTTACCGCAGTAAGATCCTGGCAGATCCGGGCGCCCGCCGGGCGTCATTGCTTGCAGGACTGTCAGCCCAGCGCCAGTAAATTGGTGTCAGACACCAATTTTCTCAGTGGGTTTTATGGATCTGTACGCCAGTCTCCGCCGATCATGCCGAGTTGCTGCATCATACCCAGTGAATCCTCATTGCCCCAGCGGGCACAGATCTTGCCGTCGCGAATCTGATAAGTATCGGTGGCCGTAATTCGGTAAGCTTTGCCGGTTGGCTGGATATCCCACAGGCTGCCGGTCATATGACCCTCGGTAATGGTTCGCGAAACGACCCGGTCGCCATCGCATAAGGTAAATTCTGGTGTCAGCTTACGGTCGGGAAATGCCTGTTTCATCATCGGCAGGTAGGCGCGAAATGCGGCGGGTCCGGTCGGCCCACCGGGTGGTCCATCGTGGTTAAAAAAATCTTCGGTGAAATACTCTTCAAGCCGATCCAGTTCAAAGTTGTTAAAAATGACTTCTATGACCTCATGGATGAGATCCTTATTATCCTGTGCAGACATTCCAGGCTCCGATAAATGAGTGAAAGCGCCGGATTTCTTATTTCCAGCAGTAATTACATATATTACAGTGGTTAACTGATAAATATATCCAGCACCTTTATAACTGAGGTAACACCATGGAAATCGTACATATTGTCATCGCTCTTGCACTGGTTCAGTTTTTTATTTTTGGTGGTTTGGTGGGACGCGCGCGGGTCAAGTCTGGTGTCAAGGCACCCGCAATTGCCGGCGATCCAGTCTTTGAGCGCTACTTCCGGGTTCACTACAACACCCTGGAACAACTGGCGGTTTTCATACCCGCCATACTGTTATTCGCGACCTATATAAATACCGTAGCCGCAGCTGTGCTGGGTCTGATTTTCATCATCGGCAGGATTGTTTATTTTCGTGCTTACATAGCAGACCCATCCAGGCGCGGTGCCGGATTCGGTCTGACCATGCTGGCAAACAGCATATTGCTGTTCGGCGGCCTGGGCGGGGCAGCCTGGTCCGCGTTGGGTGCCTGAGTTCGAACCATGGGAACGGCTTATGCCGTGATCCGGACTGTCAGCCAATGCCAAGCCCGGAAACTATGTTTGCTGATTCTTTCATGATTGCAGGAATTTTCTGTTGCAGTTGTTTTATGGGGATCAGGGCTTTCGGGTAAGAAGGGTGAGTGCAAAATTTCTCTAGTTTTTCCTCAAGAATATTCGCTTCCCAAGAACAGCAATCAGCATTTAGCAACAGGAATACGCTGCATGAATCAGCTATTTGAACGACACGGATTAAATTTTCCAGTGAAGTGTCTGTAGATGATTGTTTCGATGATTTATAGGCATGGTGGTTCTTTACCACTATCGATACCAGTTCAGGTAAGCACCATTTATTGCAGGCAAGCCAGCCAAGTTCCGCATGATTAAATCCAAATACTTCCTGCTCTGTGTCGATGAGTTGTTCCAGTGTAGACCAGTTACTTTCTTCAACATGGGCAAGATCATCAGCAGCATCCTGAAACAGGATGAAGCGACCAATGTCATGAACAAGCCCGCACAAGTAGGCCTGATCGGGCTGGACCTTCAGGTCCTCATTCAAGTTTGCGATTATCCTGGCGGCGACGGCTGCCTGTATGGAATGAGCCCAGAGGTTGCGTTCACCCTGCGTGGTGGGAAGAAATACACGTGTTACCGCCATCGAAGTGCTTAAGTTGGCAATATGTTGTGAACCCAGCCTGACTATGGCTCCTTCAAGACTGGTGATGGCTTCTGCCGGTGCGCTGAAAGCTGAATTGGCTAGTTTGATCAGGCGCAGCGCAAAAGGCGGGTCCTCCTGAGCTAGTATCAGTATTTGATCGAAATAGTCATCATCATGTGATCTTAACGCGAGCAGACGGGCTACTACAGTCGGCAGCAGCGGTAGTTCATCGGGCTTGCGCTCTAGTTCGGCAATATCTTGCATGTACGTACAGTCATAAATTCACAAGGATCAGGTGACAATTTCTGTCTCAAGTGACTTAAGTGTCTGACCGTGCAGCCCGGAGAATTGATTGTAGACCGGGGTGAGCAGGTGCTGGTCAATTTCATCGGTGGTCTTGGCGCAAAGCTCATGGAATGAAATCAGGTCTAATCGGTCGCCGCCCGACCGGGCTATGTGATTAGCCTGTTTAAGATTCTGCAGCGCCTTTTCCAGAGCTAAAACAAGTTGTTCTGCAGTTTTTTTATCCATCTCCAGCTACACCACCATAAATAATGCAAATAATTGAGTCTGTTATGGGGATTAACGTAGCAACTGGAGTATAGAAAACAATCAGGAAAAACCGTGAAAATATATGTATTTATAGGGCAAAATCACCTGAAAAGCTGTAATGTAGCATCCTTTTTGCGGGCTATTCATCTACCGTTCAGGGTTCCCTCCTTAATATAAGCATGGACAAGCTGCGATGTCGGCAATCGGTGCCGGCAAAGGAGGACTGCCATGTTAACTGCCAAATCACTATTCAGTCATTATGCACCGGTTTTTCTGCTGGCTATTGTCGGCCTGCTGACTTTTCATAACGCAAGTGCACTGAATGAAACAGCCTTTGAGTATTCTCCGACTGAACTGGAAGAACTGGTTGGCCCGGTGGCGCTTTACCCCGATGAACTGCTCGGGATAATCCTGCCGGCCTCTAGCTATCCTTTGCAGATTGTAGAAGCTGCACGCTACCTTGATGCACTTGAAAACGATTCGGAACTTGAACCTGACAGTGACTGGGACGATGCCGTTGTTGCATTACTGAATTATCCGCAAGTCATTGCGTTGCTGAATGAAGATCTTGACTGGACCTGGAATCTTGGTGAAGCCGTGGTCAATCAGCAGCCGGAAGTGCTCAATGCCATTCAGAGTTTTCGCGGCCAGGCAGTCGCGGCCGGTAATCTTGTGACCGACGACCGGCAAACAGTGCATAAAGTTAATGGGGTGATTGAAATTTCTCCCGTAGATCCTGAAGTGATTTACGTGCCGTACTATGAGCCTGGCCGGGTTATCGTCTACCAAAGCAGACCGGTTTACAGGTATTACCCGAATGCCTACCCGCTTTACTACTATCCGTATCCGTCTTACTACCCATTCACAAACGGATTCTTCTGGGGTGTCTCTACCGCCTACTCGATTGGCTGGGCTACGGACCGACTGCATTTTCATTACTACGGTCAAACGAGTCATCCGTATTACGGCCGCAATTACACCAGTCATTACCAATACCGGCGCGCGGGTCGAGTCCGACATCGTAACTATGCCGGCACAGTTAATCGTCACCGTTACGGGAGTACTTGGGCGCCGCGGTATCGGCATGGTGA
This sequence comes from Chromatiales bacterium, assembly GCA_002688175.1. Taxonomy (GTDB): domain Bacteria; phylum Pseudomonadota; class Gammaproteobacteria; order Steroidobacterales; genus SMWD01. Next base: position 38,550 of record NZCC01000032.1, on the reverse strand, counting down.
TCGGCCACGGCGTAAGCACAAAAGATCAGAGAATCGCGACAGGGCTGCAAATCACTCGGGTCGTTCAACGCGGCGACACAATTCAGCTGGTGACAAGCGGTTTAAATCGGAGCAAAAGCGGATTGCCACCAGCGGGAATGAGCGTTACCGCCGCCATGGTATTAATCAGCGGGCTAAACCAATAACGAATGATGCTGACAGGGTACGGGGAAAACGAATGGCCCGGCGCGGAAATGAGGCAAGAGCAGGGTATCGGAACAAAGAAACGCGTGCGCAACCGCATCAGGATAATTCCGGGAAAAGGCAGCGGGTACGGAGTACCAAACGCAGTGCGCCCAACTCTCCGGTCAGGCAAAAAAAGGCTGGCTCGCCAGCAGCTCGACCACCTCAGGTATCCCGCAATACTCGCGCCACTAGTGAACGCAGGTCATCTCGTGGCGTTCGTGCCGGTAAAAGGAGAAAGGAATACAAATAAATCGTTTCGCCTGCCTTACACCGGTCGAAAGTCGACATTTGCCTTTGGGGCCAGCCATTGTGATGCGCCTGCAGAACTCGTCCACAGCTTCCAGATAGGATCAACAGGCGAATTGATATGGACTGATTTTTTATATCCCATTGATGTTTGTAGCTACTCTTTATTGCCGCTCCAGCGAGTATTGGCTGATTTGACGAAGTCCAGGTCCACGACCTTGACGCCCTTTGCTTTGGCCTTGGTCACAAAGACGCCAAGGGCGGGCTCAAGAAATGGTGCCGGAATGACGACCAACGCTGCGCAAGCCTCGATCGTGAAACTGATGTCCGGGTCCAGTTTGTTTGCGACTTGAAAAACGAATGTCGGTTCAAGTTCCTTGCCTCGGGGGATCGGAAAGTGAAACGGTTCTTCGTGGCGGGCAAACCAGAATTCACTTCCACCACGGAAGCCATATGAGATTGGCATGTCGGGAAATTCATCGCGCTTGTAGAGTTTGTTTTTGAAACTCTTGCGCAGCATGATATTTTCAACTTTAAGTGCAATGAAATCCTCTACAAGTGAAGAATCTGCTTCCCGGGCAGGGCGGTATTCAAATTCACCGTCAACAGTACATTCAAAAACCTGGAATGCCTCTTCAACAATCAGCGGATACTCCGGGTCATCACGGAACTGCTCGGTCGGTGTTTTGACCATCGTAAAGGGCGTGTCTTCCATCTTTTTTTCCGGCGTCACGCCCGGGTAACCGAGTTCAACGATAGATTTCAGCATGTCTTTATCAAACTGGACGTAATTCAGGGCACATTTCCCATTGTGGCGCAGATTGACCGCGGTATTGGAGCCGGCGCGCGTGACCAGCAACATGGAGTATTGCTCGCCTATTTGCAGCGGAAATTGCAGCGCGTAGGGTCCGATGCTGGTGAAACCATCCTCATTTGTGGTCGTGATCAGTGCGAAAGGCAGTGGAAAAAATGAACAGGTCTGGTAAAAATTATCTCTCAGCGGTATGGATTCAAACGGATCGCTGGATGGTTTTGTGGAAGGTTTGGCGGTCATGAATTTTCTCTTTGTTATTCCAGAGCCTCAAAATATCTGCTTGTAGCGTCGATGGCAACCGCTGCATTGGTCTGTGAGCGCTTCAAAAGCGGTTTCCAACTCCTCTGCGTTGCCGGATTTGCTGATTTCAAGCAGATTTCGGGCTGCCACGACCAGTGATTGCAGTCTTTGTGAGAAATCGTCCCACTTTTTCCAGATTTTCTTCTTCGCCTTTGTATCGCCCCGATAGGAGCCTGGAATGAATGTTCCTGACAGGTTTTTGCTATGGGTGACAATTTTTTCTGCAGATTCAGTAATTGTACTACGGTTGGCTGATGCTCCTGCCTTAAGGGCTTTTTCAATTATCTTCACATTAGCCTTCATCGCTTTAAAAGTGGTTTGACGTTGTTCAATCGCCGCCTCGCTATTCAGCTCTTCTGCAACAGTCACAGAAAAAAATGTAAGTAGTATCGCGGTGAATGCTATCCGGAACATATCTGTTTCCCTTATTAAGTTTGGCGGGGATAGTTTACTTATATATAGGTAAACTGTCCCCGCCAAGTTTTTGTAAATCTTATATTAGAGGATGATTCCGATGTATAGATTATGGCTCCTGATATTAGTGACCACGGTCTTTCAGCCTGTGCGGGCAGCAACACCAGCAGACGATTTGTTGCCGTCCATTGCTATCATCGGGACCGGCAACGTCGGTTCCGCTCTCGGTGTGAGCTGGGGTCGTGCCGGCTACCCGATTATTTATGGCAGCCGTACACCAGAGAGTAAAGAATTGCGTGAACTGTTAAGTCGCAGCGGTAACGCGCGTGCAGTTTTACCCCACCAGGCAGCCAGTCATGCCGATGTGATCGTCCTGGCACTGCCTTTTAAGCCGGCGCTCGAACTATTACCAAAGATGGGCAATCTCGATGGTAAATTGCTGATTGATCCAATCAATGCCCTGACGTTTGATACTGACCAGCAGCGTGTCGGTACCTTTGATGCGTTGCTGGCTGAACAGATTCAGGCTTTGGCGCCCAATGCGCATGTCGTCAAGGCGCTTAACGCGGTCAATGCGGTCAACATGTCAGCCGACCGTGATTTCAAAGGCCCGATTTCGATACCCATTGCTGGTGACAACCTGGCAGCCAAGCAAACAGTTGCAAAACTCATCGCGGTTCTTGATCTCCAGGCAATGGATGTTGGCCCCTTGTTCAACGCTCGTTATATAGAAGCCATGGCGCCGCTCTATGTATATATGAACTATTTCGTCCGACCTCCCGGAGGCTTTGAATACAATCTCACCCATTCAAAGCAGTAAGCTTTCCTGCGATTGTTGCCTTGAAAAACTACGATGTCATCATTATCGGTGGCGGTGCAGCCGGACTCATGTGCGCCATTGTCGCAGGCCGTCGTGGCCGCCGCGTTATAGTGCTGGAACATACCGGCAAAGTCGGCAAGAAAATTCTCATGTCGGGTGGCGGGCGCTGTAATTTCACCAACCTGCACTGTGAGCCGGCACGGTATATTTCTGCAAACCCAAATTTCTGTATTTCTGCACTGAGCCGCTATACGCAATGGGATTTCATCGCGCTTGTGGAGCTGCACGATATTGCTTACCAGGAGAAGAGCCAGGGACAACTGTTTTGTGTCAACTCGTCACAGGATATCGTTGATATGCTCAAGGCCGAATGCGCAAAGGCAGAGGTAGAAATTCTGACTGATATTGATATTGAAGCGGTTAACAGGAATGAAAGCTTTACGGCAAGCTGCAAGGGTGCCACCTTCATGGCAGAGTCATTGGTCGTCGCAACCGGTGGCCTGTCGATTCCAAAAATGGGTGCTTCTGACTTCGGCTATCGCCTGGCCAGGCAATTTGGCCTGCAGGTGCTGGAGACTCGCGCCGGTCTGGTCCCGTTTACGTTCTCGGGCGTACTGCATGAACTAACCGAGCGCTTGTCCGGTTTGAGCCTGCCCGCCAGCTTAAGCACGGCGAATGCCGCAATAACCTTTACCGACAGTATCCTGTTTACCCATCGAGGGCTTAGCGGGCCGGCCGCCTTACAGCTATCCAGCTACTGGCATCCCGGTGAAGAAATTCATCTGAACCCGTTACCTGGTCAAGATGCTGAACCCCTGTTACTGCAAGCCAAGGCGGCACAACCCAAAATACGGCTGCGTACGGTCTTGTCTACAGTATTACCGCGAGCCCTGGTGCTGGAATTGCAAATACTGTGGTGGTCAGCATTGGCTGAAACGCGTCTGACCGACATACCTGATAACGCATTACGGACAGTGGCCGATCACTTGAACAACTGGACGATAAAGCCGGCTGCAACCGAGGGTTATCGGACCGCCGAAGTAACCCTGGGCGGAATCGACACCGACGATTTATCTTCCAGAACCATGGAAAGCAAACGACAAGCGGGCCTTTACTGGATTGGTGAAGTTGTCGATGTCACCGGTCATCTAGGTGGTTTCAACTTTCAGTGGGCCTGGTCCTCGGCGCAGGCAGCGGGTCAGGTTGTGTAAGGCTGCGGCAGCGGATTTCAGGCTGTTCCAGTCAGGTCCGCACGCCCTTTATTTCAGGAAACGTGTTTGAATCCCGTTCGTAAAGGCGTGCTACTTGTTAAATGATTCATGTGGCGTGCCGGAGAAACAACTGAGAATCCACGGGTAGGCATCTATCACGTAATAACCATATTGCCCATCTGTTTCCATGCCGTTGCATTCGTCGAGGTCGCCGGCATCAGTGAATTCCCAGTCATCCCGATAACTACCGTCGTAGTTCCCATCAGGATTGCTGGCGCCTGCCGGGCGCAAGCCGGGTTTCAACGTATAGCCGGACAGCGCCTTGCGTACGGTGCCAGTGTCCTGATCATAGAAATAACAGCCATAGATCGGGAAACCGTCTGCCGCGAAACCGATGGCCGGCGACCCGTTCGGACCGGCAAACTCATCAAACATGGCATTGGGATTGCCGTGATAGTGATATGAGCCATTCGGCTGGGTATGTGCATTGTGGGCATCGGCCCCAAAGTGATTATGAGTGCTCAGCGGGTCCAGCAACCAGCCATCGTTTACGGTGCAGCCGATCGCGACGTTGCCGTCGGCGTCGGCCCCGGGACTTGATGGTGAGTAACAACCGGCCGAGAGTATGTCGATCGGTACGCCGTTCAGCATGATGCCGTTATAGGTTTGTTGCGACAGTGGTGTCGGAGTGGCAGCCAGTGTCGCATTGCGTGGGATTGCGAAAGCCTGGCTGACTTCCGATACAAGGGTCGCGAATGAGGCCGAGGCATCGTTGAAATCATGATTCGGGATATTGTTTGAGGTCAGCGTGCAGGAATCATCGTCGTTGGTAACGACGATATCGGCCGAGAAACCGAGACTGCGGCCGATATCAAGAACGCTTGCAGTGTATCCATTTACATAGTCGGCACAATCGGCGCTGCGTTCATCAAATACTACGTTAGTGATGTCGATCGTACTGTCACTGGTTGTGGTGGTTACGGATGTGCCATCGATGACATCTGTCGTTGAGCCGTTTGAACCACAGCCGGAGATAAAAATTGTACCGATGATCAAGGCTGAGGTAAGTAATACAGTGTTTGTGCGCATGCCAATGCTCCTTGACTTTAATCAGGGTTCAGTCAGCCGGGTGACCGACAGCATGGGGGGATGCTGAGATCGACCGCCCGGCCAACTGAATGGTAATTACTCTTCGTTGTCAGTTGCCGGATTCTCATCGGCCGGTGACTGTGGGCAGTTTTTTCCGTTTCGTCCGCCGCGATTAGCGGGTATGCAGCCGAGTTCGGTACCCTGTGGTGTTCGGCAGGTTCCGGTGATCTCATTGTCACGCCGGCCGGTGAATGTGCAGCTGTCACCTGCGATCAGGGAGGCGCATGCTTCGATCGATTTTGGCGGTGGTCCACGACGTCCGCCGCGTCGTTCGTGAGCTTCGGCATAGCCGGCCAGGGATATAAGCACAATCAACAGCATGACGATTAGTGCGTAGGTGGTTTTTTGGTATGGCATCTTGATGTCTCCTGTTCGTTATCCGATGAAAGACATCTTCGGCCAAAAGTTTGCAAGCCGTATGCAGAGAATATGGAGAAAGTGAGGATTCGGGTGCCGGGTGAACCTATTCGAGGCGATAGCCTATGCCGTATACCGAGTGAATCAGCTCTGCATCCGGCAATACCTCGGCCAGCTTGCGGCGCAGATTTTTGATGTGGCTGTCCATGGTTCTGTCGCTGACCACGCGGCCGTCCGTATAGACGACATCCATAAGCTGATTGCGCGTCAGAACCCGGCCGGGGTATTTGCTCAGGGTCTGTAATAAGCGGAACTCAACCGGTGTCAGATCCAGTAGTTCATTGTTTACCGATACACGAAAACTGTCTGCATCGATTGTGATGCCACGATAGCCGGCTGCGGTTTCTTCTGGTGTGCGCTTAATGCGCCGCATCACGGCTTTGACCCGGGCGACGACCTCACGGGGGCTAAACGGTTTGCATATGTAATCATCGGCACCGAGTTCCAGCCCGAGCAACCGGTCGATTTCCTCAACGCGTGCGGTGACCATCAGTATTGGTACTTGTGAAAACTCGCGTACTTCACGGCAAATAGCGAGACCGTCTTTGCCGGGCAACATCAGGTCGAGCAGGATAAGGTCCGGTTCATGTTTGCGTACCCAGTCCACGACCGTCGATCCGTCATCCAGACAATGCGTTTTGAACGCGGCCTGTTCGAGATAATCCGCGAGCAGGCGGGCGATCTTGGGTTCATCCTCAACAATCAGGATAGTGTGTTCAGGCCTGATCATTGGGGAACTCTACTTGAATTTTCAGGCCGCCGAGATCTGATGGCGTTGCGCTGATCACTCCACCGTGTGCCGCAACAATACTCTTGCAGATCGCCAGCCCCAGTCCGGAGCCGCCGCTGTCCCGGTTGCGCGAGCTGTCGACACGGTACAGCCGGTCAAATACCAGGGGCAGAGCATCAGCCGGTACGCCGGGCGCAGTATCTTCAATAATAATGTGCGGTACACCGGTGGTGGTGCAAGTGATGCGGATACGCCCGCCGCCATCGGTATATCGACAACTGTTCTCCAGCAGGTTGATGATGAGCTGCTTCAGGCGATTCGGATCACCGTTAATCATGATCTCGCGGTCCGTCAGGTCGGTTTCGAGAGACAGGTTGCGGTCACGAATTCGTCCGCGGCAACCATCGAGCGCCTGTTCGACCAGGCCAACGAGGTCCACGTCGCGTTTCTGATAATCCAGTCCGCCGGCATCGGACAGCGACAGTTCGTGCAGGTCTTCGACCAGGCGCGCCAGGTGTTGTACTTCGGTCTGCAACGAGGCGCGGGTTTCTGTGTTCCACTCACGCACGCCGTCTTCAATGGCCTGCAACTCACCGCCGAGAATCGATAGCGGGGTGCGCAACTCGTGTGAGATATCGACAACCCAGCGGCGGCGGGCCGTACGATTCGACTGCAGTGTTTCGGCCAGCACATTGAAATCATCGGCCAGTTGTCCGAGTTCATCCTGTGTGGTGACCGTGATGCGTTCGGTGAAATTTCCTGCCGCGAGTGCGCGTGCACCGCCGGCAATGGCGCGCACCGGTGCGACCAGTTGCCGCGCGAGCCAGACTGCCAGTGCGCCGGCAATGAGCAGCGCTGTGATCGCAATGCCGAAGGCGCCTTGTTGTTGTTGCCGGATAAACAGCTGATCGGCTTCTTCATCCAGTTCTGTCAATGCGCTGATTGGTACGTAACGAAGATAACCGACCGTCGTACCACCAACTTCAATCGCGTACTTCACGGCACGTTCTCTCGGCCCCGGTTTGCCGATCAGTGTGGCGCCATCAGCGTTCAGCAGGTCAATCCGCTGGAGTGCGCCGAGTGGTCCGGGCGCCGGTCCTGGACCTGGTGGTCGGTCGGGCCGGTCTTTGCTTCGTCTACGGAACCCGGGTTTTTCAACCCGGCGTGTCGGCCCGCCAAACCTGCCGGGCCGGCCGCGTTGAGCGTATTCATCCATCAGGGCATGCCAGCGGTTTCTTTCGTCCAGCAACCGCTCAAAATTGCCTGATTCTTCATATAAAACGGCAAGTTCTACCGCCAGCGCATCGGTGCGCTGGGATTCAAGACGGTTAACATAGTCGAGAAACCCGCGATTGAAACTGACCCGGGTCAACAGCAACGCCACGACGGTAACAACCAGGATGGCGGCGAGCAGGGCAAGGAATAGCTTGTGCCAGATACGCAACTGCATGAACCGACTATAGCAGCGCAGTAAGCAAATCCGGGGCGGGCAGGACGAAATCCACACAATCTTCACAATCGGCAGCCATGAAATTGGCGAAATTGGTGTCAGACACCAATTTTTGTAGAAATTCAGTTCGCTACCCTTTACAGTCAGTACAAATAAAAAAAGGATCTGTCAGATGGATAGAAACACGGCGGTAAAGATGGCCCAGCAGGCCATCAAGGCAAAAAACAAACGACTGATTGATGCGGTTCTCAAGATCAAGGCGGAGCGGGAGCGGAATCCGCAGCCATCTAAGCCAATCAATGAACTGCCACTGATCGCGGTGACCTGTTCCACCGGTTGGGAGTGTTATGCCATTGTCGAGGAACTGACCAAGACACTGCAGTACCGCGTGCGGGCGCTCTATCGCACACCGGGCACCCAGGCGGCAGAGCGTCTCGAAACGTTGCTGGCAAAAACCGAGGCCAAACACCCGGGCTTGCTGACCGTGCACCCCGGTGCCGACATGACTTCAGAACAGAAGTTGACCGAAGCGTTTAGAGATTGTGACGGTGTCGTGTTGTATTGCACGGCCAACGAGGCCAAGGCCGGCAAGATCACCAATCACGGTAACGACCCGGTGGGCGGTCGGATTGCATTCATGAAGCAGGTCGCGGCATCACTGGCAGCACTCAAGGCCAATCCTTCGGTCAGGCAGGTGATTACGCTGGTATTCCCCACCGACAAGGTGACCGGTATTGCTGATGACACCCCGGAAATACCCTGGTGGATGCATCAGCGACTGTTGTTTTCTGACTTCCTGCGTGATCAGGGCATCAATGTCACCTGCATCCATCGCCCGGCGTATTACTACGCGATGCATCGCGTGGACTACACCAACACGACCCAGCAGCGTGGCGACACGTCATTGTCCAAAACCATGATCAAGGAAGATAACCTGTCGGGCATTAATGATCCGGATGTCATGATCAACTGGGTGGATGTACGAGATGTCGGTAAATGGGTGGGCACCTGTTTCGAATACCCGGAAGTATTTTTGAACCAAACTTTCTCGATGGCATCGTGCGCGATGACCGGTCACGAGGCAGTAGCAATCGCCGAGCGTACCAACAAGCACGGCACGACTTTCAAGTACAAACAGTTTCCGCTGTTGCTGATGAAAATACTCAGCAAAATTACTGCAGAAGTGGTGTATCCGCTACGCTATTCTCAGTGGTACGGCAACGACGCGAACGCCTATGACTTTGCCGGCAATGAAGATCTTGCCGACCTGGAAAAGATCCATCCACGCTGGACCTTTGAGAAAAAACTCGAGTCATGGGGTATTCCGGACATAAAACCGGGGCAGAAATAAGACATTGGTGTAAGGCACCACTCTGCTGCCCATGCATCAGAAAAAGATGGCCTCCATGACCAGGGGTGTGGTGATCGCAATGGGGGTATTGCGATCAACGACATCAATGTCGCGGAGCACGATGTGATCCTTGCCCGGAAACGGAATTGGATTGCCGCCATCGGCCACATAGATGATGACGGAAAAAGCATAAGTGCCCGGAAAGGTTTCATTGACATATTTAATGGGCAGCTCATAACTTTTTACGGATCCCGGCCCGACTGCACCCGGATCGAAACTCTGGTTGATGATTGAGATGGGTCCACCGCCCAGTGGTTGCTGTGATCCGGCCGGGTAAATTGAAATCGCTCCCTCGGTTATCTGACCAATTCCGGGCGGGAACTCCAGCGTAAACGACGCTATCGTGTCGTATTGAATGGCACTGTTACCACCGCCGGCAGGGGGCTCAGCGGTCGGTTCTGCCGTGGGCAGGCTGGAGAAAAACGACCAGGTTGCCGCTGAGGCAAAACTCGGCCAGTCATGAGCCGCTTCACCCGAACCTTCATCATGCAGGCACCACTGTACCGGATACGGGGAAGCGCCCAGCGAGTGATCGATGCAGGTGGGGTGGACACCGGTAATCGTCGTGTCATAGTCAAAGCCGTTATACGCGACCCAGAACTGATGGCCGGCTTCACCGGTACCGGGATTGACCAGCGTGTCGTTACTGCTATGGGTCTGCAGTACCGCAACCGAGCCGGTGCAGACAAAGCTTTTCAGAATGGCTGCATGCGGCGCGATGGCTCGCACGATATCACCGTAGTTACAGCCCAGGTCATGTGCCATGCCGCCACCGCTGCTGTGCCCGGTCACAAAAATCCGGTTTGCATCAAATACGATTCCGCGACGCAGGCGGTTCAGTACATCCTTGAAATACTGCAAGTCAAAATCATAATCCCATTGATTGACACCGTTATGGTCTTCTGTTGCCTGCATGAAAACCATGATTGCGCCATCACCCACTTCATCGGCCAGGTCGTAAAAACCATCCAGCCATAGTTCATAGCTGCCGCCGGTGCCGTGATAAGCAAACAGCAGCGGCTTTGGGTCCAGTGAGGTGGCATAGTCGGCGGGTACCTGCACGTAGAACTCGCGGGTACGGCCTTCCGATTCTATGCTGTACAGCCCGGTCGTCATCGGGTTGGTCTCGGCGCAAAATTCAATCATCAGGCACAAAGGGCCGGCCGTATCGTCGCTACCCGGACAGCCGAGCAACAAGCTGGACAGCAAAATGATGATGGTTCCCCTGATCAGATGCATCGCATGTGCTTCCTTCTAATAATTATTGTTACTACGACAGCAGATGGGAGCCTGATCCCCATCTGTTGCAGGCCGATAATAACCATAAAATTGGTATCAGATCCCGATTAATCCCTGTCAGGTCCATATTAAGCAGTGCTAATTAAGTACCGACGCGGATTGTGGGCATTTGATCAGCCCGATATTTACAACGTTGGGTGCGTCCCGTGACAACACGGACAGCGATGTATACCCGTTGCTGTATTCAGTCATTCCCCGCCGCGGCCGTGAATTTTGCTACCGGTTCGGGCAGTGCGGTTCCGCTATATCCGTGCCGTGACCATGCGCAACCTAATTTTTCCTGGTACCTGAAAACTCGCCTAGTATTCGATCGCACAGATCGACTGTCTTGGAACTACAGGAAAGGGACCAGTTCAATGAACCCATGGATCACAGCACTGCTGGCAGGCATCGTACTGCTGGCAGCGTCCGCTACGCAGGCGCAGGAATACACTGACGCCGCCCTCAAACAGGCAGACTCGATTTCCGGGGTACAGACCTGGGAGCAGTACTGTGCGTTCTGCCACACGTTGGGAAAGGATCAGGCGAGTATGACGGGCCCGAACCTGTACCAGTTGTTCAAGCGCAAGATTGGCGACAAGGCAGATTTTGAATATTCTGCAGCGATGAAAAATGTCGACCGTGAATGGACGCCGGAGTTATTCGCCGAATACATCAAGGACCCGGTTGCGACTTTACCGGGCAACATGATGCCGGCCGTCAATATTCCGGTCGACAAGGTATTTGCGCTGGTGGCTTTCGTTATGCGTGCCAGCGGATCGGTGGACTGGGATGAGCCGCAGCAGGAGACGCCGGCCACCGGTGGTCTCGATGCAGAACTGCAAACATCGAAGCCCGGGTTCTGGGCGCAGTACATGGAGAACACAATAAAATTTACCTTGCCGCGCGATAACGGCGAGACGTACTCGTTCGTTGCGTACTTCAATCCGGACGGTACCATCACCGGTAACAACCGCGGTCTGAAAGGTATCTGGCGTATGCGCGACAAGCGCAACTTCTGCTACTCACTGGAACGTGTCGGTGTGCATCCGTATGAATGGATGCATTGCATACAGCCCAGGGCCGGCAAGAACCTTGTTTTCGACACCCCAGTCACAAGCTTCGCACCGGTCAAAGGCCATGAGGACTTTGAGATCCAGGTCGGCTTTCTTAAGGGTCGTCCTCATCCTCTCGCAGGTGACGCCCATCCGGACTACTGGACCTTCCTGTTTGCCAACACCACCCGCTATGAAATCAAGGTCAACGGCAAGGTCGTTATCGTCGATGCACGTTTTAACAAAGACAAGACCATTACGAGCCCGCAGGGTGTAACTGGCAAATGGCGCACCGAAGGTGATGCCGGCAGGGAAGACCGCATGTGCTACTACCTCAGCAACGTGCCGGGCCTGGAAGGAGAACTCAGCGAATGCTTCGCGCTGGTGCTGATGTTCAATCCCCACGTCGGCGCCCGCTGGCCGGCGAGGTTCGAGCAGGGCAACAGCTACTGGGCGGAAATTACTGCAGGGCGTTAATTGGAGAGAAATTGGTGTCAGACACCAATATAACCAAGCCTGGAGAGATTGGTGTCAGACACCAATTTTGGGTAGCTGGCTATTTTGTGACTGATTGGTAACAATATATCGATGAATGCAGGATCATCTCAGTATATTGAAAGTGCCCGGGCCGTCTGGCTGGGGATCGTATTCAGCCTGGCGTTCGTAGCGCTGATCTGGCTGAGCGGTGAGTTGTGGCTGGATCCGCCGCCGTTCGCACCGCGTCAGGATGCGGCCTGGTTTCCACCACTCTGGTATCACTGGCAACTGGCGGAGCCTACCTTCTGGACCCGGGCTTCGGTGTGGGTCGGCTATACCCTGCACCAGGTCATCATCTGGTCCCTGATCTGGCGGGCGCAGCAACAGGATGTGCAATACACGTCGCGTTTGCACGGTTTTAATATTGCCGCGCTGATTACCAATGCCGTGTTCATTACTTATCACCTGGTCCAGACACAGATCTGGTACGACGGGCTCGCGCAGGATGTTTCCGAATTTTCCTCCCAGGCATCCGTCACGCTGGTGCTGGCCGGTATCCTGATGATGGAAAATCAGCGGCGCGGTCTGGTCTTCGGTTATAAAGTGCCGTGGGTCACGACGGCTTCACGCGGCCTGCGCAAATACCACGGCTATTATTTTTCCTGGGCTATCCTCTATACGTTCTGGTATCACCCGATGGACATCACGGGCGGGCACTTGATGGGCTTCCTGTACATGTTTTTCCTGATGCTCCAGGGCAGCCTGTTTTTCACCCGGGCCCACCTGAATCGTTACTGGACGATCGTATCTGAGATTGCCGTAGTTGCCCATGCGGTAACCGTGGCGGTACTCGCCGGCCAGGGGTGGCCGCATTTCCTGACCGGGTTCCTGGGCACCTCCGTGATTTGTCAGATGCACGGTCTCGGCCTCGGCAGGCAAACTCGCTGGGTGCTGGGCCTCGTCTATATCGGCCTGGTGTTCGCTGTCTACAGCCAGACCCTGGGTCTGCAATTTATCTACCAGGCCGGCCTGATACCGGCGATCGAGTTCGGCCTCGTGGTCATCATCAGCGCCCTGTTCCTGCTGGGCTTCTGGCTGACCGGCCTGATGCGCCCGGCCAAAGAGGAAATTGGTGTCTGACACCAATGCTTACATTTGGTAATTTGCCAGCCACGCATCGGCCAGTGAGCGTGCTTCGGCCCGCTCTTTTTCGTTCATGCGTGAGCCGTTCACTTTACTGAGAAAGGGTTCATCATCAGGGCGCAAACCTTCAACGATGTAATACCATTTCTGCGCCTCTACACGGTTGACCGGCACACCCTGACCGAGCTGATGAAACAATCCCAGGTGGGCGGCTCCTGAGGTCAGGCCGGTTTCGGCGGCACGACGAGCCCACTTTTCGGCTTCGATATAGTCCTGGGGTATGCCGACCCCTGCCGTATAAGCCACACTGACATAGTAGTTCCCCCGCGGATTGCCCTTTTCCGCCTGGCGGAGAAATTCGTCGAACAGTTCTTTATCGGTGTGTGGCTCGGTTTCCTTTTTCTGATAGGACTCGAGCATAACGACGGCACTGTCTGCACCTTCAAGGGCTGCCGCCCTCTGTGCCCATTCTGCAGCCTTTGCATCATCTTGCGGCAGGCCCAGGCCGCGCTTGTAACCCAGGGCAATATATTTGATGGCATGCGGGTGGCCGTGTTCCGCCGCGATCTTATAGAGCTCCATGGCTTTCTTATAATCGAGCGGTACGCCGCGCCCGCTGAAATACATAGAGCCCAGGGCTTTGGAGATATCCATATAGCCGTTGTCCAGCGCCCTTTGCCACCAGTAGGCACAGCGGGTGTCGTTACGGGCCACACCCATGCCGTGTTCATGCATGGCACCGAGTGCAACCTGCGCCATGGGATTGTTGTTCTCGGCCGCGACCAGGATATCCGTTAAATCATCGGCCTGTAGCGGGTTGCTAAAAAGAACGAACCAGACTGTGAATAAACTGATAGCCCTGCGCATGACAGATCTCCCAAAAAGGTGTCGTAAAAAGGTGCCGTGTCTATTTTCAAAAAGGTACCATGAAAATAAACCCGGTACCTTTATTTTCACTCAAATCAAATCGGTTTACCTGCCCGCACTGCCAGCAGGAGTCGGATCAGGTCTGGCTGAATGTGTATGCCGAGCCGGTTAATAATCCGGCCGGAGTACCGCTGCGCATCGAGGGAGAGGGTCTGCAGCAACTGGCGCAGAACCCGCAGTTCCCACCCGACGTGCGCGAGCAGAAAGTGGCTTACTGGAATAAAGTGAACAGCGGGGACGTGTTTCTGGATCGGTGGGCACCCGTGCAGACCGATTTGTTTGTGGCCGGCATGGAGTTGAGTGTGTGCCGCTCGTGTACCGGTCTGGCGGTCTGGCTTGGTGGCAAACTGGTTACATAAACCCGGTAATTTTTTATGGAGGAACATACTCATGGCTGACATCGATGATTTCCTGACGCGTTACCGTAGCGCCTGGTGGGCTAATTCCGCTGCGCAGATCGAATCTTTATGGGATACGAGCGAACCACGACCCTTTTATAAGGCAGAGGAAATCAGTCACATCATGACCGATTGGGATGTTCTACGCGGATACTGGCAGCACAACGAAGGTTTCAACGACGTCAATGAATTGTTGTACACGGATATCATCACGCAAAGCATGGGGGATACTCGCCTGCTGGTCGGCCTGAAGATGCGCTGGGACATTCGCTTCGCTAAGGATGCCCGGCAAATGGATGGCAGTGCTTTCGCCTGGGCGGGACAAACGATGGGTGGTGACAATCACGTGGCTGCGTGCCTCAAGAGGGTCGATGACGACTGGCAGCTGACATCATGGGTTGAAGCACCGGATGCGCCCATCCTGTATATGGCTGACTTGTATCTGAAGAATGTCCGGGCGGATTTTCCCACCTCTTAACAGCGGTGCTGCAACAAATGATCGCAGTGGATCGGGGGTGAGTACTTGAACGAAATCCAAGCAAAGGAATTACCGGGCAGGCGCTGGCTGGTCTTGCTCGGACTCTCGCTGACCTACGCTTCGACTAACGGCATACTGCTGCACACCCTGCCGATCATGTACCCGCACCTGATGGAGACCTTCGGCTGGACGCAATCCCAGGTCACGCTGCCGGCCACATTTTTTTTCGCCATAGGGGCGATCACTTCACCACCGGCCGGCGGCTTGCTGGACCGTTTCTCGCCACGCTGGATCATCATCACCGGTTTGCTGGGCATTATCGTGGCGCTGTTCGCTTACGCCGCAATGACTCAGCTCTGGCAGCTGATTGTTATTTACAGTGTCTTCGCAGTTTCATTATCGCTAAGCGGGCTGGTCTCGAACATGCTGGTTCTGAGCCGTTGGTTCGTCAAGCTGCGCGGCCGCGCGACAGGTATCCTGCTCATGTCATCGAGTGCGGGCGGCGCTGTTTTCCCCTTGCTGCTGGGTTTCTTTCTGGTCAGGAGTGACTGGCGGGTGGCCATGCAGTTGATGGCAGTCGTCGTGGCATGCTGTGCCCTGGTGCCGATCATGCTGTTTGTACGGGACCGGCCGGCCACGCAGCCAAAGGCAGGCGACAGAGAAGTCGATGTCCACCACGGGCCGGCGGTGGCAAAAGCCTTGCGCGAACCGCGTTTCTACCTGCTGGCACTCTCCACGGGCATCCTCTGGTTTACGATCGTAAGCATCGTGCAACATCAGTCGATATATCTATCGCAAGACATGGGCATCGACAAGCAACTGTTGCCGCCGATTTTCAGCATCTTCTTCGCCTGTTCGATCATAGGGAAATTATTGTTCGGCTGGTTAAGCGATCGCTTCGACAAGACCCTGATGATGCTGGCATCGATGGCCATGCTGGCGCTCGGTCTTGTGCTGCTGCGAAATGTCACCCTGATGGGCAATATCTCCCTGTTCGGCTATGCCATCGTAGCCGGAACCGGTTTCGCCGGCGTGTTCACGATGATTCAACTGCTGTTTGCAAATTTTTATGCCGGCAGTTCCTTTGGAAAGATACTGGCCCTGCTGATGTTGGTAGATACCCTGGCCGGTGCATTGGGTATCAGGGTGCTGGCCATTATTCGCGAAACCAGCGGTAGTTATCTGGGTGGTATTGATCTGATGATCGGCCTTTTATGCGTTGCGTTCGTCTGCATTCTGACTGCCTGTCGCACCAACGTAACGAGCATTCCGGTAGCACGTAGTTAACCGGTGTACTGTGCACAGGGCTTGATCAGGCTTGAGGTGGCACATGAAAATTGGAATCACAGGCGCGGGTATCGGCGGCATGACGGCGGCGGTCGCGCTTCAGCAGCGCGGTTTTCAGGTTGTCGTCTATGAGCAGGCGACCGAACTGGGCGAGGTAGGCGCTGCCATAACCCTGGGGCCCAACGCAAACCGTATCTTTGCAGCACTGGGGCTGGAGGATGAAGTTGCAGCCCTGGCCAGTGCAACGCCGAGTACCGGCACCCTGCATTGGCAAACGGGTGAGCGTCTTGGGTATGTGCAGCGAAGTGTTGAAGATTACCTCAGCGCCTACGGTGCGGTGACGCGCCACATGCACAGGGCAGATATTCATGGTGTGCTGGTGCGCGCTTTCGATGCGGGCACTGATTCCCTGCGTCTCGATCACCGGTTGACTGATATTGAGCAGGACAGCAACGAGGTGACACTGCACTTTGCCAACGGCCAGTCAGATCGTTGCGATATTGTGGTGGCCTGCGACGGGATCAAATCCATCGCCAGGGATAAGTTGTTTATTACCGAACCGCCGACGTTCACCGGGCTCGTCGCCTGGCGTGGACTGGTGGACCGGGAAAAAATTCCGGAGGTCAATTTCGACCCGCATTTCGCCGCCTTTCCCGCCGAGAATAAATTGTTTGGCCGTTACCCGATTCGACACGGCACGTTGATCAACTATGTCGCCATTGCCAGTCAACCTGATTTTCACGAGGAGAGTTGGTCTGCTTATGGAGACGTTGCAGACGTGCTGGCAGAATTTTCAGACTGGTACGAGGATATCGTTAAGATCATCAGGGCAACCCCGGCGGACCGTTGCCTGCGATGGGCCATGCACAGTCGTCAGCCACTCGATAGCTGGGTAACCGGTCGGGTTGCGTTGCTCGGCGATGCGGCCCACCCGATGACGCCGTTCCTCGGCAGCGGTGCCGTCATGGCGATCGAAGACGGGGCTGTCCTGGCGCGCTGTTTTGCCGCCGCCGGCGATGACTGGGCCGATGCCCTGCAACTTTATGAACGTGCCCGCCTGCCATGCGCCAACAAAGTGCACATGGATTCCGTTAAACGCGGCGAGGCCTACCTTGGCTCCGATCCGGCCGCCCGCGGCCAGGCCCCCAGCGTCGGTATGGAAGAGGTCTATCAATACGACGCGATGAGTGTCCCCATCTGAATGGGTGTCAGATACCAATTCTTAGCGGCTATTTAAGCGGCGATATTACGAGGGTAAGGGTACTGTACCGTCGAGGTGGTGCTGGACCGTAAGGCGGGTTTATTTATTGGTGTCAGACACCCATTAAAGCGCAGACTCACTGGCTTTCCGGTGGCGTAGTAGGCCGATCAGGTTGTGAACAGCCCAAAGTACTTCCGTAGCCATCATGGTGTACCGCACAGCTTTCTCCGAGCCATGGAAACTGCCATAGGTGCCAATGAGCGTTGCGGTTAGCGCCAGGAAACTTACCGGGCTTGCATAAGTCAACGCGAAGCCACCCACGGACAAGGCCAGGAATAAATACATCAACCGGGAATCAGTCGTGAACGACGACACCAGGAACCGGGTGGCGGTAACGGCAACCAGCATGCTGGCCTCGATGCTGCCAAGTACATAAAAGTGTGCGGCTGCCAGTAATGCAGCCAGGCCCCAGCCACGCAAAATATGCTTGCGTTCCCTGAACTGGAATGCGGCCATGCCGGTAACCAGCGTTAACCCGGCAAGGATTTGCGAAAAGACGAAAGCAGTCATGAGCGGTCATTGGTGTCAGACACCAATGCTTAGCGGCTGTTTAAGCAGCCGTATTACAAGGGTAAGGGTGCTGTACCGTCAAGTCGGGAATACAGAAATTGGTGTCTGACACCATTGCTTATTTTAGTAAGGTCTCAATGCCGTGATACCGTCCATTCATCATGACGCCTTCAATCTGTAGTAAATCCGTCATCTTTGCCAGCGGGTCGCCATCGATGATGATCAGGTCAGCCAGCAGCCCCACAGCAACACGCCCGACCTCATCCGCTGCGCCCATCGCGCGCGCTGCATTTGATGTTGCCGTACGCAGTGCCGCTGCCGGTGTCAGCCCGGCGTCGACATAGCCTTGTAATTCGATCACCAGCGCCAGCCCATAGGGGAAGATGGGTGAGTCCGTCCCGGCCACGATGGTCACGCCGCGCTCATCAAGTTCTTTTAGTGTCGCTTCCGCGTTCCCGAGTCCGGTACGAATCAGTTCGATCTTCTTGCTCACCATCCGCGTAAACCCGGCCAGGTTTTTTCGATAGGCTGGTGAATACAGCGCCTGGTATTGCACGCCGTTGGCAAATTCCGGAAACCGCAACGCGAAATCAAAAAACCCGCCCTGATTGACCAGCGTTGGCGTCACCGCCACTTGGGGCGCAGAGTAAATCGACAGCATGTCGGCGTAACTCACCAGCAAATCCGACTGCTTCGCTGAACCCGCCATCCGGCCCGACCCACGCAGGTGTTCGGTACGATCGCCACCAAAGCCGAGATTACGCAGCCCGGCGTGCGCCGTCACCGGCCACCCCCAGGCATGGCCGAGATTTACCGTGTGCGCCTGCAGTTCCGGTTTCATGCGTCGGTAGGTTTTTAAAAATCCATACCCCAGGCGTTTGCCGCGTTCGAGTTCCCATTGCAGGCGTTGTTCATTGTTAATGTGTGACGCGAAATAAAAAGTACGCCGCGCGCCGTCGAGCTGCGGTCCGGCAAACACCAGCCGCGGCCCCGGGCGTCGGCCACTGAGCCAGCTTTCAAGATGCTCGCGTGATTCATAGGGCAGACCGCCGGGCTCCACAGCCGTGGTGATGCCGTAGGCAAGTAGCGAGCGACCGATCCACTCACCTTTATGCGCTTCGAAGTGCACATGATGATCGATGAGCCCCGGCAGCAGGGTTCGCTCGCTCGCATCGATCACCGGGATGTCATTCGGATGAGTAGCGTGTGGCCGGATGCTGATAATGCGGGCAGCATCGATGACGATATCAATGTCGTACCGGTAGTCGTTGCTGCTGCCATCCCACAGCCGACCCGCGTGAATCAGTTGTCGGCCGGTACCCTCGGCGGGTTGCCAGCTCAGCATCGGGTTGCGTGTGTTGCGCGTACCCGTGTCGATGTCGATTGTTTCAAGCCCGTGCGAGGTCAGCACGGCAATGCGCCGGCCGTCGTGACTGAAGGCTGGTGATTCAGAAAGTGCATCCAGTACTCTGATAAGAGCGCCATCCAGTTGTCCGTTTGTGGCCACCGGTACCCGCCACAGTGCACCGTCGATGATCAGGGCCAGTTGCCGTCCGTCGGGGCCGGCAACCGGGCCGAAATCCGGCGTAATACCATCCGGCAATTCAAGCGGTGTTGCGGTGTCCGTCGCCAGGTTGATGCGCACGAGCCGGTTGCGACCGTCACCGATGCGGTCCGAAGTCCGGTGCAGTTCAGCTACGGTGAGATGCGTGCCATCGGCGCTGAAACTCATGCGGCCCGGCCAGATTTTCGGGCTGCTGCGCAGTTTGCGCGGCCTGTTTGGTTGGTCGGGGTGATGGGTGATGAGGTCCAGTACCCGCACGGTGAAATCCTGTGTGCCCCGCGGCCCGACTTCCTGGTACGCAAGCTGCGTGCCATCCGGTGAGAACGTCGGGTAGCGCGGACCATTTGAACGCCCGGTCATTTTTCTTGCGGCGCCGGTCTTGAGGTCATATAGCCAGACCTGCATATCGCCCTCGCCCTGGCGGTCCGAAATAAAGGCGAGCCGCTTGCCGTCCGGGGATACCGTGACATCGCGTTCGACGAAGGCATCGTCAGTAAGCTGGGTGAGGTCGCCGTCGGCGTCAAGTCGCCACAAATCACCGAGTGCAGTAAACACGATGGTGTCATCGGGGAGCATGACCGGATCGACAATACCGAGCGCTGGTTGCGTTGCGGGCGAAAAGGCGAGCGGTGTTCTGGGTGTGAATGTGCTGCGGGCGAGTGGCAAGCGGGCGGTGAAGGGTACGGCGGTATAGTTACCGGTGTCATCGTCAGGATCAAGGTCGATGCGCTGAATGCCGCCGTCGATGGTTGCGAGCAGCGTGTCGTCATCCATCCATGCAGGCGGCATGGAAAATACGTCACTACGTTCGGCGGACAGGGTCCGGGTTGCGCCCGTATTCATATCGAGCACAACCAGCTCGTTCCGGGCGACGCCCGGAAACCCGTTGCGCTGAACTGCCTGCACGAAGGCAACTGATTGGCCGTCCGGACTGACCCGTGGTGCATGCAACCGGCCGGCCGGTGCCCGGGCGATCAGTACCGGATCGGCAGCCGGGTCGGTGCCTTGTTGTGGGTTAGCATCGCGACGATACAGCCCCGGTTTACCGCCGCGGTTCGACACGAACCACATTGTTTCGCCCCGGGGGGACGGCGCATAGTCATCGGCAGCGTCGGTAGTCAGCTGCCTGAGTGCGCCGCCGGTAACATCAAGTGACCAGATGTCTTCGTTGCCCGCACGGTCGGAAGTAAACAGCAGCGTTTGCCCGTCATCAGACCAGGCGGGATCGCGATCATCGTGGGGGCCGGCGGTAAGATTACGGCGTGCACTGCCGTCGGTACGCATCACGACGATGTCCCAGGCGCCCGTCGCAAAACTCTGCGCTGCCAGCCACCGCCCGTCCGGGCTGAGTTGCACCCGCCGGAGATCGTCACTGGCAGCGGTCAGCGCAACGGCATCGCCACCAGCGGGTGGCAGTCGCCAGAGGATACCCTGCATATCAAAATACACGGTATCGGCATTACCGGTGACCGCGAACCGTGTGCCGGAAGACACCGGCAGGGCGTATTCCGGCTGTATCGTACAGCTGGAAATTATCAGGGTAGCTGATACCGACAGCAGCAGGCCGGCAAAGTATTTGGTCAGGTTCATTCTTAAATGGCGCAGGTTTATTTATCAGAGTCAGAAAATAAATTCAGTACCTTTCGGATGCACATTATCTGTCCAATTTGAGTTTATTGGTGTCAGACACCAATAACACTCGTAACAAGAATTAATAATAAAGAGGGTTAACCAACACATTTTGTAATTATCAGGAGAACGGGTGTCTGACACCAATGCTTTGAGGTCGAATCAAAATGCAGAAAATTGGTGTCTGACACCAATTAAATTCACAAATTCTTGAACTCCTGGTCCAGGTCGAAGCGCGGTGAGGTGACGTAGTGCTCCATACCCTGCAGTCGGCCGTCCAGGTCGCGGAACTTTCGGCGGATATCGTCACAGGCGTAGTGTGGGTCGCGGCGAACCGAGCGCCAGAAGCTTTCTTCGCCTTCGTTGCGGTACAGGCCGACCGGCTTGGCCGGCAACAGGAAGGCAGCTACCAGGTAGGACACGCAAATAGCCGGCATCATGAAGGCACATCCCAGGAAAACCAGCCACCTGAGGGCTTTGAGGCTGAAGCCGAAGTAGTCGGCGATGCCGGCGAGGACACCGGCCAGCATGGCGTTCTCGGTATCGCGGTACAGGCGCCGGGGGTTCGGGTTGGGTTGGCTTGAGTTGTTCATCGATTGTCTCCGAGGCACGCCAGCAGCAGGTAAAGCAACAACGTCGGTGCCGTGAAGAACCAGACCAGCAGCAAGGCTACAAGCCGGACGACCGTGCGGTCGAGCGAGAAAAAATCTGCAACCCCTGCGCACACGCCCATGATGATGACACCACCCTGTCGGCATCTGAATCTGCGTGGCGAATCAGTTGTGCTGTAATAACGACGGCCGGCGATCATGATTTGTTCCTCCATCCATCTACGTTCTCATCAAGAATCGCTTCCAGCGTTATAACTCGGGTCTCCATTCCCTGGGCAATCTTCCAGAGTTCTTCGAGCGTTTGCGCCTCGTCGTGCGACAGACCTTTGGCCAGCCGCCATTTGGTGACGTAGTGGCTTATGATCCAGATGGGCGCCACGATGGTGAGTGCGATGATTCCTAATACTTCAGACATGATCTCTTACCTTGTTTTTCGATTTCCTGGTCTGGTTGCGATTACTGAGTTATGGCGAGCGTCAAAAGATAATTGGCCGACATAAAACATTCGAAAAAGGTCAAGCCAACCGCGATGAATGTCACTGCATAGGCACTGCTTTCAAAAATCCTGAGCATCATTTCGAGTCTCCCTCTGTTGTGTTGGTATTCTGGCTGGCGCTCATGCGCTGTTTCAATTCATTCAGAGCCTTTTCAACTTTCTCTTCACCTTCAAGATTCTGAATCTCCTGGCGAAGGTCGGGACGCTCGCCGAGGTCATACGCTTCAACGCGACCCTCGACATTTTCAACCTTGCGTTCGAACTTCTCGAAACGCATCAGTGCATCGTCAACCTTACCCTCATGCAGTTGCTCCCGCACGCGCAGTTGCTGGTTGCCCGTTTCATGGCGTGACAGCAATACTTTCTGACGTGCCTTTGCATCGGCGAGTTTGGCCTGCAGGCGGGTGATGTCGTTATTGAGTTGGCCAAGGCCCTCATCAACCTGCGTCATCTGTTCTTCAAGCCCGTTCACGATACGCTCGGCAGAATCCTTTTCGCGCAGCGCGGCCTTGGCCAGGTCATCACGACCTTTCGATACCGCCAGTTCGGCCTTGTTCTCCCAGTCGTGGGCCTCAGCCTTAATGGCGGCGAGCCGGCGACGGTGCTCTTTCTTCTCGGCAATCGTGCGGGCGGCGGCAGAACGAACCTCAACCAGGGTGTCCTCCATCTCCTGAATCATCAGGCGCACTATCTTCTCCGGATCCTCTGCTTTCTCCAACATCGCGTTGAGGTTGGAGTTAATGATGTCGCTCATGCGGGAAAAAATACCCATGTTCTTATCCTCGTCTAACTATTCTTGGTTCACTGTCTACATTGCATGAAGCGTGCCAACTAGATCGAAAGTGCATAAGCTGTTGAATTAACTAGGAAAGCGTAAAAAAGCCTGGGATTTAGGCGTAGCTTAAACAGGTTATTTAAGCTAATATCCAGCGGTATTAACCAATAATTGGTGTAAATAACCAGTGCCCACGCCAATCTCTGAAACCACACCGATCATCGGGGAATCCCCTGCCTTCATCGCGATGCTGGAAGACGTATCGCGGGTTGCGATGCTGTCCAAGCCGGTGCTGATCATCGGCGAGCGCGGTACCGGCAAGGAGTTGGTCGCCACCCGTCTGCACTACCTGTCGCCACGATGGGACGAACCGTTCGTCAAACTGAATTGCTCGGCGCTGACGGAAAGCATTCTCGATTCAGAATTATTCGGTCACGAGGCCGGGTCATTTACCGGCGCTGCCAAGCGTCACATCGGCCGCTTCGAACGGGCCGCCGGTGGCACCTTGCTGCTCGATGAGCTCGCCACCATTCCGATGCGCATGCAGGAAAAGATTCTGCGCGTGATTGAATACGGTGAATTCGAACGCGTCGGCGGGTCGGAAACCGTGCGCGTCGATGTGCGGATACTGGGTGCCACGAATGCCGATCTTCCGGTGCTGGCCAGGCAGGGAGAATTCCGTGCCGATCTGCTGGATCGCCTTGCGTTCGATGTCGTAAACGTTCCGCCATTGCGGCACCGACGTGAAGATATCATCCTGCTGGCAGAACACTTCGCCATGAATGTCATCCGTGAACTCGATCGCGAATTATTCCCCGGCTTCACTGATGCATGTTGCAAAGCGCTGCTGGACGACCCGTGGCCAGGCAATGTGCGAAGTCTGAAAAATACCGTTGAACGTTCCGTCTACCGCAGCACCGATCCGAACGAGTCCATCTCACGTATCGTATTCAACCCGTTCGAAACGTCCTATCGTGGCGCCGTCGCGGATGGGCCACCAACAGCCGAAGAGCATCAGGCGCCGGAAACCAGACCCGCCTCAATCAACCTGCCAACTGATTTAAAGAAACAGGTCGCCACACTGGAAAAAACCCTGATCGACCAGGCGATGCAGACTAGCCAGTATCGGCAACCCCAGGCCGCTGAATTGCTTGGTCTGACGTACAACCAGTTACGCGCGATGCTGCGCAAGCATGATTTGGTAGAACGGTATGGCCGTTCGCGGTGACAGGCAAATGGTGGAAGACACCATTCAGCGTATAAATTAACCCAACAAAAAGGATAGAAAAATCGAACTTGTAGAATTCAAGTCAATGCTGGAGGCAGCAAGACAGCAGCCAGAGCCACAAAGGCTTCTGTTCGTATTTCTGGATGCGGTATTGCCTGCGGAGCACACACCCGAAGAAGCGTTCCTGTTCAGCCAGGGGCAGGGCGGGCAGTTACAGCCTGTTATAAACCTGACCAGGGGACTGGACGAATTGACGACATTCGAAAACCTGGCAGCTGAAGTTGCGCAACAAGAGCAGGATTGGCAGGTTATGCTGATTGCCTGTGTATCGGGTGAAAACGGCAAAACGCCGACGGCTGAAGAAGTTGCGGGCCCCTTGCAGGTGCTGGAACATACCATCCGGATGGGCGGGGACATCTCTGCCTACACGGCATTTGATAGAGATGGCGAGCAGATCCAGTTTGGCTAGTGCGTAGTGGTGTCAGACACCAAAAAAGGCCCATAAAGAAAAACCCCGTTGAAGGGCGGGGTTTTTCGTGGTGTATCAGGCTAGGGGGAACCCGATGAAGTTGAGTTCACTATAGCGACCATCAGCTTACCGGGGTGTTTTCAAATCATTAAATCGATGTAATGTTTAGTAACTGGTACACCCGGCGCCTTATTTGAAACTCGCCAGACTCGCGTTCAGCGTTTCGCTGGGGCGCATGATTTTGGTGACAGTAGCGAGGTCTGCGTGGTAGTAACTATCGTCTAACGCATTAACATGCTTGCCCTGTGCAGCGGCCAACTCACTGATAATCTTGTCCTCATTCTCGGCCAGTGTTGTGGCGAGCGAAGCAAACTGATCAGCCAGTTCCGCATCATCCGTTTGCGCAGCAACAGCCTGAGCCCAATACAGACCGAGGTAGAAATGGCTGCCCCGGTTGTCCAGTTCGCCCACTTTGCGTGATGGCGACTTGTTGTTTTCCAGCAGTTTCTCGATGGCTTCGTTAAGCGTGTTGGCCAGGATGGTTGCCCGGCCGTTGTCATGCTTCAGTCCCGTCGCCTCCAGGGAAACAGCCAGGGCCATAAACTCACCAAGAGAATCCCAGCGAAGGTGGTTCTCTTCATGGATCTGCTGTACGTGCTTGGGCGCAGAACCGCCGGCACCCGTCTCATACATACCGCCACCTTTTAGCATCGGCACGATGGACAGCATCTTGGCCGAGGTGCCCAGCTCCAGGATCGGGAACAGATCGGTCAGGTAATCGCGCAGCACGTTGCCGGTTACAGAAATGGTGTCGCTGCCGCGAATGGCGCGCTCCATGCTGCGGCGAATGGCTTCGACGTAAGTCATGATACGAATATCCAGGCCTTCGGTGTCATGCTCCGGCAGATAGGCATTAACCTTCTTGATCAATTCAACGTCGTGCGGGCGATTGCGGTCCAGCCAGAAAATGGCCGGTGTATCGGACTGGCGTGCACGGGTGACGGCCAGCTTGACCCAGTCACGCACGGGCTCGTCTTTGGTCTGACAGGCACGCCAGATATCGCCTTTCTCCACCTCATGTTGCATCAGCACGTTGCCATCGGCATCGACCACCCGCATCGTGCCGTCGGCCTCGGCTTCAAAGGTCTTGTCGTGGGACCCGTATTCTTCGGCCTTCTTCGCCATCAGGCCCACATTGGGCACCGTACCCATCGTGACCGGATCGAATGCACCGTTGGTCTTGCAGAAATTAATCATCTCCTGGTAGATCGTGGAGTAGGTGCTTTCCGGCATCACGGCCTTGGCGTCTTTCGCCTTGCCATCCGGGCCCCACATCTTGCCGCTGTTGCGGATCATGGCCGGCATGGAGGCATCGACAATCACATCGCTGGGTACGTGCAGGTTGGTGATGCCGCGGACGGAATCGACCATCGCCAGTTCAGGACGATGCTCATAGCAGGCGTGAATATCATGTTTGATCTCATCCTGCTTGGAGCGCGGTAATAATTCCATTTTTTCGTAAACGCTGCTCAAGCCGTTGTTCTCGTTGACACCCAGCTTCTCGAACAACTCACCGTATTTTTCAAACACTTCCTTGTAGAACACGGTAACTGCGTGGCCAAATACGATCGGGTGCGACACCTTCATCATGGTAGCTTTCACGTGCAGCGACCACATCACGCCGGAGTCTTTTGCGTCCTTAAGGGTCTGTTCGAAAAACGTCCGCAAGGCCTTAACACTCATGCGCATGCTGTCGAGCACTTCACCCTGTTCCAGGCTCAACTCTTTCTTAACGGTGACCGCGCCATCCTGGCCGACAAATTCGATTCGCACGTCAGTTGCATCGTCAACCGTGACCGATTGCTCGGCGGAATAAAAGTCACCTTCGCGCATGTAGTCCGCGTGTGTTTGCGAGGCCATGGACCATTTACCCATCGAGTGGGGGAACTTGCGTGCATAATTCTTGACCGGGACGGCGGCACGACGATCGGAGTTGCCCTCACGCAAGACCGGGTTCACCGCGCTGCCGAGGACCTTCGAGTAGCGCGCAGAGATTTCTTTCTCTTCGTCGGACTGAGGATCTTCCGGGAAATCGGGCAACTCGTAGCCCTGCGATTGCAGCTCGGCGATACAGTCTTTCAGTTGCGGTACGGATGCGCTGATATTGGGCAGCTTGATAATGTTCGCATTCGGATCCTGAGTCAGCTTGCCCAGGAAGGCCAGGCCGTCTTCGACCCGCTGCTCTTCAGGCAGGCGATCCGAGAACGCCGCAATCACCCGCCCGGCCAGTGAGATATCCGTGATGGTGATATCAATTCCGGCAGCGCGGCAAAACACACTAATAATAGGTACCAGGGAGCTGGTGGCCAGTGCGGGCGCTTCGTCCGTGAGCGTGTAATTGATGGTCTGCTTGGCTGTAGTCATGGGGTTCCTCATCGTTTCCGGTCAAATACCGAAATCCTGCAATCTGGGGTTGGCGTGTCAAATACGCGGGTAAATTTGAGCAGCGCATTATACGCCGGTTTAGCGTTGATGGGGTGCGGGAAAAGTACGTAGATAAAGGGTGTCACGGACATTGGTGTCAGACACCAATGCTTACGCGGCATCCTTTCACTTGTAGCGAAGTCACTGCGGCAACTCTACAATGCTGTTAAACACTTGCCATTTTGCTGGTGCCGGCTTCTGATTCAAGAGGAAATAGCATGACTATCGACGGCCCGATTCAACAGTACATGGCCCTGGCTCTGCAGCCGGTCATGGTGGGTGCTCACGAACGTGCCGATATCAAGCGTAATATCGATCACATTACCGAGCTGGCCTTTGCTGCAAAGAATGTGACGGAGATCGAGTTACCGGTTCGCTTGTATGCAATACCGGAAGGTGCGTTACAGGGTTTTACCGACGAGATCTACGACTGGGACCATGTTGATTACGTCGAACGCATGGCGATTGATATCCCCGGGCCCGAAACCGAACACCTCGGCCAGGTTGCGCGCGCTCTCGATGCGTTCATCATTGCCCAGGCGAAGGTGCGTATTCCGGAGATACCCGAGCGGTTCTTCAACTGTGCGTTCATCGTCGATCCGAATGGTGAAGTCATTCACAAGCACTACAAAATGCAGGTCTTCGCCCGCGAGCATTCAACGGTACCGCACGACATGTGGGACAAGTGGGTCGAGCTTTTCGGTGAAAACCTGGATGCGTTCTACCCGGTGACTGACACGGAAATCGGTCGCATCGGTTGTCTGATCTGCATGGAGGGCGCCTTCCCGGAGACCGCACGCGGCCTCGCGATGAACGGTGCGGAGATCATTTTCCGCTGCAGTTACCCCGAGCCGTATGTGGGTAACGGTTGGTGGCAACTGCAGAACCGCTCCCGGGCGCTGGACAATACCTGCTTTGTCATCGCACCTAATCCTGCTGCTTACTCACCGGGCAAGGATTCTCCATTCCCGCTGGACATGTTTGGCGGTGAATCAATGATCGTGGATTACCAGGGACGCGTCATCGGCTCGCACTCATCCGGCGGCACCGCATCCTACGCGGGTGCAATCATCAATATCGAAGCTTTGCGTGAGTTCCGGGAAAACAGCCTGCACGCGAATTGGCTGAAGGATTTGCGTACCGAACAGTACCGGCTGATCTACGATGAACCCATGTACGAAAAAAACCGCTGCCTGGATAACCCGCCCCTGAAACACGCAGCGAATGACGAGGTCGTGCGCGCCGCCGTCGAGCGTGTCTTCGACAAGGGTATCTGGAAACGTGCCGCCAAGTAGGCGGGGGACTTAAATATGGCAAGAATTACCTATCCCGATCCCGACCTCCTGCCCGAAGCGGACCGGAACTTTCTTGCGGACCTGCCGCAACTGAATTTCCATCGCCTGATCGCGGGCAGCCCGTCGATGTTTCGTCCGCTGGTGAGCCTGTTCAGCTCGTGCCTGAGCAACGGCCTGTTAGATGCCAGGATCCGGGAAATAGCGATCCTGCGCACCGGCCACTTGTGCGACGGCGAGTACGAGGTGGTCCATCACAACCGGGTGGCTCGACTCATTAGCATGAGCGAGGAGGAAATCCTGGCTCTGGCACCCGACGGCGACGACTCGGTGTTCACGCCGCACGAGCGCATCGTACTGAAATTTACCAACGAGGTCGTTCAGCAGGGTGGGGCGCGGCAGGAGACGTTCGACGCGGCGGCGGAATTCTTATCTACCGCGCAGCTGATTGAACTCACGACCGTCATCGGCATGTACACGATGGTGAGCCAGATTTGCCACACGTTCGAGATCGAACTCGAAGACGTGCCGATTGCGAACACCGGCATTGAGGACATGCAGGCGACCGTCGCCAAACACCGGCAACAATAGAGTTTATTCTGCCAGTATGGGTCGCAGCAGTGTCGCAATGCGGGCCACATCCTCCGGTTCGGCATCGCTGACCTCGCGGTATTTTTCGAATCGTTCGGGCACTTTCATCGTGGCATCAATACCCATCTGTTCCGAACACACCGGGATACCGGCGGCATTGATGGGCGCAGACGGATCATCGACAAATGCGAGGCCGGTCTTGTTGAAGATCGTGTCTGAATAAGGCTGCACCCGGGTCATGATGGCCCACTCGACACTGGTAAGATCATAGGGGTCTATGTCCGGCCCGACCACCACGATGATTTTGGCGGTCCGGCCCCAGCGCCCGGCGCCACCCCACACCGCGTGAATGATGTACTTGCCGAATTCCGGATGGGGTTTGGCTTCGGCATCCACTGACAACTGCACGATGTACAGCATCGACGGCGTGACGACCACGTCTTTCACTTCCGGGACTTTTTGCTGCAGGTCACTGAGCACTTCCCCTTCCACCGGCAGCATGCCGATGTAGTTGTGATCGAAGGGCGGCACCATTTCGATGGTCGCGTGCCACATCGGGTTCTTGCGATGGGTGATACAGTTAACTTTCAGTAGTGGAAATGTGTGGAAGTAGTCGTAATAGCCCGCCACGTTGGAGTGCCAGCCGGTCGGGAGTTGCTCGGTGCATAATTCTCCTTCAATGATGTATTCCGCCGTCGCAGGTACCTCCAGGTCCACCGTTTCACAGCCCACCACGTCGAAGGGCTCGCCACGCAGTCCCCCGGCGAACGCAATTTCATCCTGACCATAGGGTAACCCCGTGCACGCAGCAGCACGTCGGTGTGCCTGAGCTGGCCATTCGCTTCGAGGAAGTCGAGGTAGGCACGCATGTCATTAAAGTTCATGGCAGGAGTAAGTATATAGGGGTCGAACCGGTTTTCCGGTTTTCCGGGCTGGTTTTATTCGGTCTGCCTCTTTTCCCGGTCGGTACTGTAGATAAAGGGTGTCTGACACCAATACTTACCAAGTCCGGGTCGACAACGACTCTATTTGAGCAGAGTAGCTTAGCGCTCCGTCTCGAAAGTCGCGTCCGTAAGATTGGCCACGGTATCCAGGTTCGGCACAATCCGTACATCGATACGCCGGTTCCGCGCACGGCCCTGGGGCGTCTCGTTGTTCCGACAGCGTCATGTTCGAATCATCACCGCCGTAGGAATCCGTGTGGCCTTCGATCACGATCTGGCTTTCGGGAAATACCCGTATCGCATCCTGTACCTTGCTCAGCATCTTATAGTTATCGCCGCCAATGTTACTGCTGCCTGAAGCGAAGCTCAGGCCGACGAGGCGGAGGTAGATCTCGTTGGAATCCCTAAACACCTGAGCTTCCTGACGATCGAAAGTGCTTTCGATCTGTTTCACCTGCTGGCGCAATTGTGCCTGGGCGCGCAGGCGATGCTGCAGGTCGGCCCGGGCGCTGTCCGCGCCGCCCAGCTGTTCCTGAAGCACGTCCACTTCCTGGTTCAACACCATGATTTCATCGTCCCGGTCTGCGATCTGCTGGAGCGGTGATTCCCATTCGAGGACCAGGTCCTCAGGGGTGCGCCGCAGCTGCTTCGCGTGTTTCAGGTAGCCGGTGAGATGAAGCGCATGCCGCGCCTCGTAATTCGCCTGCCGGGCCAGGCTGCGGGGCAGATCGGTGTCGTAGCGGTTTTCAGTCAACTCGCTCTCCGCTTCCGCCAACAGTGCCATGGCTTTCTGATAGGTCTGAGGCGCGTACTAGGTGGCGCCTGCCTTCTTGGCCTTTTCGATCATCATGCCGGTCTCGGTCAGGTACATCGCCTTGATCGAGGTCAGTTCGGCCGCACGAAAATTTTTGGTGGCCGTCTCGGCGTAGCGTTTGGCTGATTTCAGACGCCCGTCCTCATGTGTTGACACGGCCGTCCGGAATCCAGACTCGGCCTTGGCCCATTCGCGGGCCGAATACTGGCTGGCCTGGACGGTTTCGGCGTCGGCCCGGGCCTTGATCACCGTAGCGAGGTTTTGCTGGGCCAGTTCCGCCGTGTATTCCGCCTTGCGGAATTCCTTTTCGGCTTTGTCGAGATCGCGTTGTACGCGGTCCAGGGAACGGGCTTCGCTGAATTTTTTCTCGGCGCCGCGATAAGCGCGGGCCGCCCGGGCGTAAGTGTCTGGCGCCAGGTGGACACCGTCATGTTCGTTCGCCGCCTGGCGCGCGGCCGTGGCATCGGCAAACAGCCGCTCTTTGACATCCGCCGCAAGAGCAGCACCATTAATAAAGAGTAAAATAGCCGGGATTGCGACCAGTAGGGTGAGTTTCAGCACCTTCATGACGACCTCCTTGTCGGTAACCTATCGGAAACACAGGTCGGCAATAGTAGGGAGTTGCCGCCCAAAGGCGGCGGTACTGAGTCACATCTTGTTAAATTACGTGGCTTACCATGGAGAAACTGGGGACTGACACCGGAAACAATGCTCTGACGCAGGAGAAATTGGTGTCTGACACCAATTAATCGCAGAGAAATAACGCCGCCTCGACCGAGGCGGCGTTATAACGACATCAACCTGATGCTAGAACCGGTACTCTACAGAGATACCTGCTCGTCGCCCTTCCGCCTGGGTATGGTCGGTAGCCCGAACACCCCATGTCTTGGGCTGCAGCGCATTGGCGATAATATATTCTTCATCAAAGAGGTTACGCGTCCAGATCGAAATCGTCAGGCTATCATTTTCTGCAACCAGTCGAGTGTTGACTACGGTTCGATCACCATACGTCTGCTGATTGATTGAGCGGGTAAACACTTCGTCAGAATAATTTACATCCGCCCGGGCTGACCATCGCCATTCACTGTTAATGTCGCCAAAGAGTGTGCCGTGAGCACTGAACTGGTTCTTGGCCATGCGTCCCAGACGATTACCGCCAACCAATACCTCACCGGTAACGGGGTCCAAGTTACAGATATCGGGACCACAGGATGAAGCTACGCCCTGATCGACGGCATCACTCTTGAACGTTGGATCCGCATAAGCATAACCGGCGCCATAGGCCAGGAAGTCAGCAGCAATCCCCTGGATATCAAATTCAAAACCCTTTGATCTGACGCCGCCAGCATTGCGAATTACGGTTGCCAGGAATGTCGGGTCTTCTGACAGGCCGGAAATCTGCATGTCGTCCCAATCTACAAAATATATAGAAGCGTTAGCGGTTAAATTAGACCAGGTCGTTTTCACGCCAGTCTCATAAGTCCAGTTTGACTCATCGTCAAACGTAGCCTCATTTGCATAGGCGGGGTCAGCCGGGAAACCCCCATTGAATCCCCCCGCGCGAACGCCACGGGCAACATTGCCATAAACCATGACGGTTTCGTTGAGCTGATAATCTGCGGTAAAACGCGTTGACCACATGTCGAAGTCTTCATCAAACTGGCCAAACCCGGGCGCAAAATTATTGATGATGCTATTAATGTTCTTCTCTACATTGCTATAACGCGCTTCAAGGCTCAAATCCAGCTTGTCGAAAAAGGTGTAGCCGATCTGCCCGAAAACCTCCGTGATTTCCGTGCCACTTTCAAAAACGAGGAATGATAGCGGCGCATTGATTGGATCCGGTGTCGCCAACAAGCCGCCAAATCCCATGAACACCTCGCCGGCAGCTAACCCGGTATTGTCAACGCCTGCCCCGCTTTCTGTGGTGTTGTCACCGTCAAAATAGTACAGCCCCGCCAACCAGTTTAAGCCTTCCGAATTGTTTGACTGCAGGCGAATTTCCTGACTGAAGTCATTGGCCTCAGAATTGTTGAAAGTATAGGCATTGGCATTTTCAAACCGGTCTGGTGGTGGCAATGGGAAAAATCCAAAGCAATCATCGATAAATCCCGGGAAGGGAGGAGGATTAGGAATAGTGCCCGGGTGTAACGCCATATCACAGACTCCATGCGGCTGACCGGCACTGGTACCATCCGCATCACCAAGAACTATTGCCTCCTGCTCTGAATAAGCGGTGACACTGGTGAGTGTCGCCCAGCTAAAGTCATACTCTAACGTTAATGCCATTTGCCAGCTCTCGTTCTCGGCACCAGAGGCGTCGGCCGATAAATCGACCGGGTCGATGAACGGCACCTCGCCGCAAAAGTAATTAAAACCGCCAAACATGTTGCTGCCACAATTAAAAGCGGTGATTATGTGTTGTGCGCTATGTTCATTATCGCGGTCGTTGAAAAAGCCGCTGAGCGTGGCGGAAAATTTATCCGTCGCGTTATAAATAAGACTACCGCTGATGGTTGTATTCTCATAGCCTCCCAGGTTATCGCCGGGATTGCCGAGATTACTAAAAGTACCGTCAAATTCCCGATACCCTGCGGAGACGCTACCCAGTAATGTTCCGGGAATCAGTGGGCCGCTAACCCGGCCGTAGACCATATAGTCCTCGTCAGTACCCGCACCGACTTTCACCTTTGCTTCGAGTTCATCGCCAGGCTTCCTGGTCACGTAGTTAATGGCGCCGGCAAAAGAGCTATGACCAAACATGGCGCTCTGCGGACCTTTTATGACCTCGATACGTTCCAGATCGAGCAGCTCCAGGTCGGGAGCATTTCGATTGGTCTGGTATATGCCATCAATAAACCGCCCGACGTTATTGTCTACGGCGAGATCAAAGGAGATATTTTGCTGTGAAAGACCGCGCAGTACCGGAAAACTGGCGGCTCCCGCATTAAAAGCCTCGAAGTACAAACCAGGCGTGGCGTTTGCCAGATCCAGCGAGGTCGTGATGTTCGCAGCCTCGATCTGCTCCGCTGAAAAAGATGTAATCGAGATCGGTACGTCCTGAAGATTTTCCTCACGCTTGCGAGCAGTCGTTATCGTCAGTTCTTCTCTGACTGCCTGATTCTCAGCGACGGCGCCTGCCGATACCAGGTATAACGGCAGAACACTCACGATAATTATTCCGGCGACAAGATTTCTGGCTAACATACAATTCCCCCCACAGCGGTCGAACACTAGCTATTTTCACAATTTGCACCTGAGCAGTGCAGAATAATTTGTGCAGTTTAAAGACTCTACTGAGTTCACTGATGTATATCAACAATGGAGAAGTTATTGTCCTTTCAGTTAACAATTCTTTTCGTTAAGGAAAAAAACTATTTAGCACGGCAGTATTTCCCAAGATCCAGCCTGAACCTATATCGGTTTGGAATAGGTTTGTATCAATGCTTTGCTTCGTGTGGTATCCCATTCATGTCTGACCAGGCAAGTACAATACTTCCTTCTGTCAATCCACAATTGTTTTCGCTAAGGTAGAAACTATTCAGCACAGTAGTATTTCCCGAGATCCAGCCTGAATCTATATCGGTCTGGAACAGGTTGCTATCAATGCTTTATTTCGTGTGGTATCCCGCTCATGTCTGACTACGCAATGACACTACTTCCGTCTCTCTTGCCCTTTCTGCCGCTCGCCCACTTTGTACATGTCATTGCTTTCGCCTATATCCTGGCAGCCGAGCTGCCGGTCTATTTTGCCGTGCGCATGGCTTTGCATGGGAATCAGAGCAGCGCGATACCCGACCTGGTGCCACGGCTGGTCAAATGGATCAGTGCACTGACGGCTGGCGCATTAATCGTAATGCTGCCACTCGGGATAGTGATGGGTGTCTCCATGGGCTCGCACGATGTGGCGGGTCCGGGCTGGCTCACCGCAACCTGGACGATCACGGTACTCTGGCTGTTCCTGCTGATCGCAGCGGAAAGCATCACCGGTCACTGGGGCCGACGGTTATTCCTTGCTGAAACGGTTTGGCGGGTCATCGCGGGTCTCGGTAATGTTTACGATGGTGTTGTTGGTTTCATGGGCCAGGGACAAACGCGGGCCGACTGGCTGGCAATCAAGATCCTGATCTTTGGCCTGCTGCTAGTGATTAGCGCCTGGGTCCGCTGGCGAATGCGCCCCGCACGCTATGCCCTGCTGGATTCCATTGCCAGCGGGGCTCCGCCGGACCTGACCGGACCTGCGGGAGCAAGTCTTAAGGCATTAGGCCCGGTCGTGCTGCTGACAACCGTACTGGTTGCTGTAGCGGCCTGGATGGGTATCAATAAACCGTTTTAAACTGAGCTACAATTATCTCGTTGGGAACAATTGGTGTCAGACACCAATTACGAAGAAAATAAATAATTGGGGTCAGACCCCATAAGTTTCGGGTCGGGAAGGCACCCGGTTTCGTGCACCCGATGATTATAAAAAATGCCGAGAAAGCGGCGAAGGAAAATGGCAGTAATTTTGTTACCGTGGAGTTACTGGAAAAGTTACAAGCGAAACAGGGTGGCGGTGCACCCAGCAGTGGCGGCAGCGCACCCAAACCTAAAATGGCTAAACGAAAACAATCGAGAGGATCAGACATGACGAACAATAAAGAACTCGAAGGCAAGGTAGTGATCGTGACCGGCGGCACGATGGGAATTGGTTTTGGTATGGCTACGCGCCTCGCAAAATATGGTGCGAAAGTGGTGATCACGAGCCGTCACAGTGACACCGGCGAAGAAGCGTTGGCGCGGTTGCGAACGGCGGCGGGCTGTGATGGTGATAACGTGACGTACCTGCAGATGGATATCACCAGCGAACCAGACAATGAGGCGGTCGTGAAATTCGCGGTCGACACCTATGGGCATCTTGATGCGATGATCAACAATGCCGTGTTTCCGGGAGATTTCCAGCTGCTGGCGGATGAGTCGCTCGACAGTTTTGAACTGGTTATGAAAACCAATGTCACCGGCACTTATCTCGGTATGAAGCATGCCATCAAGCAGTTCGTGGCTCAGGGCACGGATACCGGCGATAACTATTCCATTATCAATATCAGTAGCGGTGCCACCCGTGACACGGGGATGCGCATGGCGCCCTACATTGCCTCGAAGCTGGCCGTGGAGGGTCTGACGCAGGCAGCTGCGCTGGAGTACTCACGTCAGGGCATTCGCATCAACACGCTACTGTTTGGGGTGTTCGAAACCGAAAAGGCAAAACAATTTATGGAGGCCATGCCTGAAATGCAGGCAAAGAACGCCGCCAAGCATCATGTGGGACGGTTCGGCGACCCGGAGCACGATGCAGGGGAGGCGGCGACGTACCTGGTTTCCGAACGCAGCACATTTGTGACCGGCACCACGATTTATATTGACGGTGGCATGTGCCTGTAAGGGGAAGTAGTGCCGGCACCTTGTTTCTTAATACATGAGAGGCCACGTATTCATGAAAAAAATATTAATCGGACTCGTTGTTATCGTCGTGGCTGGCTACGCCGGTTTCACTTACATGGCAAAACAGCAAAACGCCAGGCCGACACCCGACCTCTATTACGATTACTACAAGGTTCACGATACGACGCCGGAGGGCAAGGTCGGCGTGTTCATGGCCGGTCTGGAAACGGGGGAAGATTACGAGCCGGAATGGTGGAAAAATATTTACGATCATATCCTGCATGCCAATATTCCGTGGCCGGGCAGAATTTTTGCCGGCATGGATTCCGGGGTAGCGCTGACCGATCCTGACAAGTATTGGGAATACGTAGAGTTCGCGCCCACGAGCCTGCATGACCCTTACGGCAACTACAACGATGTCGACGGTATCCCCTATATCGAGAAGTGGCGCCGGGGCGAGGTGCAGTGGGTGCCGCCGGGCGATCGACTTTATCTGGACCACGGCTATTTTCTGTATAGCGGGCGAAAAGGCGGCGTGCCCAGCGCTGCGGGTAAAAATATGGGCACGGCCAAGGCCTGGTATTTCGGTTCCGGCTTCAAGAATCACAAGGTGCCCCATGAATACCAGGGTGCCCGGGTCTTCGCAGACGCCTTCAGTCAGTTGACCGATAAATACGGCGACTTCCCGTATCAGATGGCCGATTCGATGGACCCGTGGGAAATGCACCAGGAGCTGTACGAGTTGCTCGACGGCGGTGTCGATACCATTGTCCTGGCCTCACCGATGGTGACTTATTCGCACTACGAAGAGTTCGAAGGCAGCTGGCGTCATGCGCGTGACATCATTCATCACTGGGAAGAAGAACACGGCAACGGCAAGAAAATAAAAATTGTCATGTCGCCGCCGATGGGACACTTTCCGCCGATACGTGCGGGTTTCCTCCACCTGTTGAAAGATCGCCTCGACACCCTGCCGAAGGAGGCGAAGGTCAAAGTCGCGATCTCGATACATGGCATGCCGTGGGCGAAGTTTCCGCACGAAGCCTGGCTGGAACTTTCAAAACCCTATCTCGATCCGCTGACTGAAGAGGTTAAGACACTGGTGACGAGTTACGGCTTCCCGAAATCCGAGGTTGTCGTCAGCCAGGATCATTTCGCCGACCCGATCTGGGATCCGGAGGAAGAATACCTGTCGACCAACCGCGCGTACCTGGAAGGTCATCGTGATGGTTACGACTACGTCGTGCAGCAGCCGATGGAGTTTTACACCGAGAACACCGACACGATGTTCAGTCATGCGCATCATAACTATCATCACTTCGATGGTTATGATATTTACGAAACCGTCGACTATTCAGACTGGGACGAACCTTACGTACGCTTTCTCGACTACAAGGGCACGATGACGATCTACAACGGTGTCATGACCGGCAAATATCGCCACTACATTGCCGATTCACTGGCGATGGCGATCGATTCGATCCTGTCCAGGTCCGACACGATGCAGAAGAAGGCCGAGGAAAAAGCAGCGGAATCAGCCGGGGAGGTTGATCAGGTTTCGGCGCTGTAGCGGAGAAATTGGTGTCTGACACCAATCCCTATCTGTGTTTGTGAAGTTGTGCGGCTGGCGGGGCATCCCGGGATCGTAGCTACCGGGGTTTTGTACCGTCGTTGCACAAAATGTGGTTCGACCCCATTTTCCCCCTTTGTATCGTTGACGCACCATCCGGCGTTACCCACAATCCGTGGTAGAGGGCCATCATCATGAAACGAATGCTTGTCTCGATGACGCTTGTGCTTACATGCTTCTGGGGTTGTGCTGCCTATAATCCTGAAAGAACATCACATTATCAGTATGCCCATATAAATCTACCGGTCGAATTTCATTACGTTGACAATTCAAGTGCTTCGAGCAATGAAGTGGAGCAACTACCTGCCGAAGACCGGGAAACTTATGAATCAGTCATCGAGTTATTGCACGGCAAAATTAGTGACTATTTGGAGTCGAACGACATACCTCAGGCTGAGTCCGAACCATCCCGAAAATTAGTATTCAGCTTTGACGGCGTTTATGTGCGGGCCGACTATATCGAATACCTGGCGACGATTACGATCGAGTCGCCATCCGAGGTGATCAGAGAGCACGGTATAATGATCTCGCCTGCAGATCGAGATAATGCTGAATTGCTTGCAACACAGCTGGCTGCGGCAGGAATCGATGAAGCTCTTCT
>NZCC01000031.1 GCA_002688175.1 Chromatiales bacterium | reverse complement strand
GTCGTATGTTCCACTTGTCTGGCCGCTAAGTACAAACACTGACGATTCACCATTGGCCGAGCCAGTGGTGACATTGGTCAGGTTCACTTGGACAGTCGCTGCATCAGCTACTCCGGCCGCTCCAATTGCTGTCGCAACTGCGACCGCTACTTTGGTTTTATTCATTTAATAACCTCCTTGAGATTTCCCTAAAAAATTAACAGCGTATAAAACGACATAGCAGTGCGGCTATCTCACCCTTATTGCTCATACCAGTGAGGCATCAGCCGAGCTTAATACCCGTTTCTTTTAGTATCCGTCTTGCGACGGTTATAGCTGTTTTCGCTTTTTTGTCTGCCCAGCGAAGATTGCGTCATCGGTTGGAACACACATTGCTTTTTATACAGCATTTAAATTCATAGGGCTATATATCCACTATTACGAACAGTATCAGATGAAAATATCAAGCACTTACAGAGGATATCTCATGTAAATTATTGCATTTAATAATTTTCATGCGCAAAATCAAGTTAATTCACACTAAAAAAATAAATCCGCCTAAGCAAGTTTCTGATGATAAATTATTAAAAGTAGTTACGCTGCTTTTCACTTCATCCAGCCAAATAGCCTTAGATTACAACCGAAAAGCAAAACGGCGGTTAGCACAGGCAACACATTTTCATCGGTTTGGGCATAGCCCAGATACTTAATTCAAAACGGGTAAAAAATGTCAGTACTGCGAGTAAATTCACAAAATAAAATCCTAATGCTAGTAATAAACTGAACCAATAACATCTTCACATACCTTGTTGCGATAAAACCGAAAAAATTGGTTCAACCCTATATGCTGCTATTTACTTTACTTGACAAATTTAAGCGTGAAACGGTCGCTCTCACCGATTTCTCTATATTGCGGTTCATCACCAGCTCGTAGCGTCGGTGGCAGTGACCATACGCCTGATTTATAGTCTTTCGTGTCTTTCGGGTTGGCATTTATTTCGGCCTTGGCGACAAATTTAAAGCCGGCATTCTCCGCCATAGCAATAGCATAGTCTTCGTTGACATAGCCGGATGCCGCCTTCGGATCCTGCGGTACAGTGGGGTTGCCACGGTGTTCGATCACACCAAGTGTGCCGCCAGGTTTCAGCGCCTTGTATATCGTGGCAAACATATCTTCAGCGTAGCTGCGGCCCATCCAGTTGTGGATGTTGCGAAACGTCAGAACCATGTCAACTGAACCCTCGGGGACGAAGTCCATTTTATCTGGATGCATCAATACAGCCATTTGCACGTTGCCATAGAGATCCGGGTGTAGGGCCAGTTTGTCCAGATATTTCTTGACGCCTATTTGAATAAATTTTATCTCCGACTCTGGATCCCAGTGCGCTGCGATGTATTTACCATCGTCGTTCAGGTATGGCGCAATGATTTCGGTGTACCACCCGCCTGCGGGCCAGATTTCAGCAACCGTCTGACCCTTTTCAAGACCAAAGAACTCAAGGGTCTTGACCGGGTGACGCCATTCGTTACGGGCACGGTTTTCTTCTGCACGATGATCTCCGTTGGCAATCTCCGCCAGACCAGGTGCTGCCGACGTACCACCGGATATCACCAACAGCATGATGAAGCTAAGCACAGATATCAACGACCGACGATGTGTCATTACAGGTCTCCATTTATTTCTGCAGTAGGTATGCAAGCCAGATTAGAACATCAAAATGATAACGCCACGCGTGGAGACCTATAGATGGCCACGAGCCGGATATTCGACAAACTTTATTGTATTACTTAGGTGTAAGTTGCCGAGCAGATATGACTAACCTTGTCGGGTTGCGGCAAGCGATAGAAGTCCCGCAGTTCATCGAGCATCCCGGGACGTAACAGGCCGTGTGGGAAGCGCCTGGCGAGACTGCGGCAGAATTTCGCAGCGAAAGCACTTGCACTACGATAACGCTCCAGTTCATCTGGTTCAAGATCGGTATCGAACTCCGGGTCGTTAAATAATCGGTCGAATAGCGACTCGGTCAGGGTACTGTTAGGTTGGCTGGCCAGCACAGCCAGTGTACCGACATATTTATCGACTTCGGCCTGCATCTCCAGCTCGTGCAAAGTCACCGACTTGTCGGCTGATGCGTTCCATACCACGTAGTTGAAATGGCTGATTCCTTCGATAACCGTACAAAAGTCGGCAAAATTTCGCTGCCCCAGCCAGTCGCGCGGATCATGAGTCTTAAGACGTTCAAGGAGCTCAGGAGCCAGGTAGAGGCTTAGCGCAAGTTCACCTTCACATTCGCAGATCAGCAGCTTTTCTTCGATTTCACGTTCCGCCCTGGAATCTTCAAGCATAGCCAGAATCCGGTGATCGGTTACAAGGTAGTCAAGCACATCTAGGTGTTGCTCGGTATCGTAGAGCTCACTGAGCAGCGATTGAAAATGTCGCAACATCGACGTGCTGCCCGATCGACTCAGTGCTCGGAACGCGCCAGTGCCAGCGAATACACACCGGACTGTTTAAGCATGCGTTCTGCGCGGCGACTGCCAGTCTTGGTCCACAATTCGTAGGTACGCAACAGGTTTTCATCAGTCATGGTGCGTGCCGATTCCCGCATCTCGTTCAGAATATCGACCATATCCTGAAACTTTTCGGACAGTTCTACAAAGACATCACACAGCGCGCGGCCTCTGAAAGTACTGCGAAGATGAACAGACAATGAGTGATAAGCGCCACCACCCATATATACGTAGTAGTCAACATCAACTGCCGCACGTTGCAGGCCATCCGCAAAAAACCCGGCCATGAATAACGATACATCACCCATACGTTGCAAGGTTGTATTACGTTCTGCTTCTGTCTGTGCATCGACAGCATCAGCGAGCATTCCAGCCAGCGGTCTGATCGCCGGGCCTTCAGGAGTTAACTCGTAAAGTGCTTCAGAACGCGAAAATAATGTCAGGAGATTAACGACATAGTGTGCCGTATGCTCGTCGAGCATAACCTTATTTGCGGCCATCGCTGAGTCCATGGACTCATGAAAAAAAGCCTCCAAACTCGTTACCGGTTCAAGTTCCGGTAGCGACTCTCCTGTCATCTCACTCATGAACCCTCCAGAGATTGGGCCCACTGCAGACCCTTGCAT
Source organism: Chromatiales bacterium (assembly GCA_002688175.1). Taxonomy (GTDB): domain Bacteria; phylum Pseudomonadota; class Gammaproteobacteria; order Steroidobacterales; genus SMWD01. Next base: position 14,233 of record NZCC01000031.1, on the reverse strand, counting down.
GATCGCCCGACAAACGTCATCGATTGTCGCTATAAAATTCCATACAGCCGACAACCTGTTATCTGCTTATATCCCAGGTAAAAGTGAAACTTCGTGATGGCGGTCACGATTATGACTAATGGTTAGTCCCTCCAACGAGGTTTGCCAACCATTGTGTGAGCGGCTTTGTGCTTTGGGTCTTTGGGTTTCTGAGCCAGGCTCCGGATTAACTGGCCAGTGCAACCAGATCTTCTATATGTAGCGTCTGAATGCGGCACTCAACCGGTAGCTGATGAAAGCGAAAACTATGCATACCTTGTCCACGCGGCATGAAACCAACAACGAATGAAATTCCGGATTCACCGACCGGAGTAGAATCGCTATTAGTCTGTTGATTGCAGATAACGTAACCTGCATCTGCAGCGTTAGCGCCAAACAATGCGCCTTCCGCGAAAAGTTCATACAAGAAGTACCGCACCTGGTCACGTAATTCACTCCACGTTTCAGAATTATTCTCCTGAAAAGCTGCCCACTGTGTGCTGCGTGCGATATTGTCAAGAATGAATAATGCAGTTCGTCGCTGACTCAATTTGTCCCATTCCGCTGCACAGCCATATCCCCGATTCAGCGTAACCAGTCCGGACAGTTCGAGATGCGACGGATTAGTTATCCGCAATGAATTAATGCCGACACGCTTCAGGGCTTGCTGTTCTTCGACATTAAGATCAAAAGGCAGCTGGACACGACCTCGCATCTGCAGTTGGGCATCCTCATGCATGCCCCAGACCCCGGCACGGGCATCACTGCTGACAAGCGTACCGGCCAGGGCGCCAATTACACTAGCTGGTTGCTGTTTGCTGTTGATCGGACGCGGAAAATAACTCACAACGTTAGGACTCATGAAGTCGCTTTTGCGGGCCAACCGAATCGCACTTCCAACGCTCTGCCAATGAGTCGGCGGGTCAACCAGCAGTATCGCGTTTTGTTTCCGGCAATAGCGCTCTGCCGCAAACAACGCAACCGGGCCGGGGTCCTGCTCATCTGTCACAAGACTGACAATATCAACGGACGGTATCTGGTCCAGTGCAAATAATCCGGTGCCTTCTGTATTGCAGCCGATCAAGTCGTAATCTGTCAGATGATCGGTTTCAGCCCACTCTGGATCAACATAGATATACGAAGTGCCAATCTCGATGTCATCGCAGAATGTTATATCCGGGCGTTGTTCGGGAATCTCTTCCTTGATACTAACCAGTTCGGAACCGAGCAGCGCATGGCCGATAAAATCAGGGTCTGTGATGTCGACAGACAGGCCATGATAAACCTCTTGCCGCTCAATAATCGGGCGAACACGTGAGGTAAGGCGATGGATAACAAGATTGAATCGATCCAAGTCTGTCGGCAGTATGCCATCGTAATCGATCGATGCACGCAATAACTCATATGGCCCCGGGTTAATTGCTTCGAGTGTCAACGCACCTGATGGTCCGGGGAAAACAATATGGTGCCGTCGGGCGGAACTGCAAACCCTGACCACTGTTGCGTTTTTCCCACCGTTGGCAAAAAACTGGCAAATCACTTCAAGTAACGGGCCATCGTGACCTGAAACCCCGAAGCGCTGCAGGTATTCATCGATGCCACCAATTGTGACGGGTATGCCGACCGGCCCGCGTGGCGCAGGGCCAAGAAAAGCGGCTACGGTATCGCGTCGAACGGGAATTGGCTGACCGCTCGATAGACTTTCGGATACGAATATCCCGCTGCTGGTATTCTCAGACAAACAGCGCACCACAACATTAAAATAGCCGGGCTAGTGTATACGAAGCAGGCCGATGATTGCTACGGCACTCCTGATCTATCGAACTCATGGACGAAGATGTATCAGTTTTTCTAATCCCAGTCCTGAAAAAAAAGCGATGATAATCGCTCCGGAAAGATTTCAGCCGCTGAGATCAGCAAAACTCAGGCGGCAAAGTCGGATTCAGTTGGCAATGGCATCGCTGACCGATACCACACCACCGAGGTCGTTCTCAGAATCACCGCTAGCGAGAATATTGATAACCCGCCTTACGTTATATGCGTCAAGGCCGTTACCATGCTGCACGACCGGTACCGGGTAACCGCGGTGTTCACCGGCAATACTTTTTAACCGCGATACTTCTATTCTCTGCTCGGATCCGGCCACGGGCTCGACCAGATTCGAGCGCGCCATCGGCAACAGCAGATTGAGCCAGTCACGATCATCTTCATCGAACGGGGTATGTGCCTCAAAATATAAATCGGTGCCGTACCAACCAAACAGGTAGGGTTGATTGACGATACGGACCTGCGTACCGATTTGAACCTGGCTAAATATGTACTCTATATCTTCCGGGTAGAGTCGGACGCAGCCGTAACTAACTCGCATGCCGACGCCAGCCGGCTTATTTGTACCGTGAATCAGGTAACCGGGGATGCCTAGACCGAGTACATAGTGACCGAGTGGATTATCCGGTCCCGGCGGTACGCGCCGCGGCAACGGATCGCCGGCAGCTTCGTACTCATCGCGCACGGAGCGGGGCACATACCAGATCGGGTCGCGCGCCCTGGACACGACAGTTGTTATACCGGTTGGAGTAGCCCAGCCGGCGCGGCCAATTCCAATCGGAAAAGTTTCGACGACGCGTGATTCACCATCTGCAACCGGTGGATAGTAAAACAGGCGCTTGGCCGCGATATTCAACACAAGTCCTTCGCGTGGCGAGAGCGGCAATACAAACTGTGTTGGCAACACTATCAGGGTGCCCTCGCCAGGCAGCCATGGATCGACATCCGGGTTGGCGGCAACAAGATCGTCATAACCGAGACCATAGGCACGGGCGAAATCAACAAAGGTATCTTCGTAACGGGCCCGCACGATCTGTACCTGGCCGACCACATCCTGCTGCTCCGTGAAGGCAAAGCGATTACCACCGATCGGTATCAGCTCTTGCGCTACTAGTTCAGTCGTGTCGTAGACCTCACTATCATCCTCAAAAACGGAGATCTGATAATCACTACATGCCGTCAACACCAGTGCACAGCACATACTAATAACGATAAAATTATGTATTGCTTTCATTCCCCCGGTAGCCTCACTATGGCCCGCAATCCGGTCGCTGGCCGGCTGCCTTTGCGCTGTTATAGCGAATGAGATTTGCAGGCAACTGCCTGATCAGATCATCAATACGTGAATCTGAGGATGGGTGAGTCGACATAAATTCCGGCGGTGCACCTTCGTTATTCGCAGCCATATTCCTCCACAATTGTACGCTTTGACGAGGATCAAAACCCGCATCGACCATATAGCCGAGACCGACAATATCGGCCTCGCTCTCCTGACCACGACCGTACGGCAACAGGATGCCGTATTGTGCCACTCCCTGCACGACTTCACCGGCAGCACCACCGCCAAGTGCGACACTGCCCAGTGTCGCGATCCCCTGGGTTGTCAGGGTCCGGTTCACACGCTCCAGCGAATGTTGCTCAGTAACGTGCGCAACTTCATGGCCGAGCACCGCACCGAGCTGATCCTGATTCTCGGCAACTTTCAGCAACCCGGTATAAACTCCAATCTTGCCGCCAGGCATTGCAAAGGCATTCGCCACATCAGCAGAGAAAATTTCTATATCCCATTCTAACTCTGAATAGGGTGGCTGAAGTGTTGCGATGATCGCATTGGCGACACAAAGAACATAGCGTCGCACCTCAGTATCTTCCGAGGTCGTCAGCTCCGCGCTCATTTTCTCGAACTGTTCACCTGCCTGAATGGCAATTTCCTGCTCACTGACCAGCGGCAGACTGCAACCAGCCAGTGCAAGCACCATGCAGGCGCCAATCATTGATGCTTGTGCGACCCAAGTGGTCATTTAGCGAAAAATATTACGACCCAGCCATTCCTCTAACCAGAATCCGACACGATCCAGTGATGACTCAAAGGCTGACATGAATCGTTCCTGCATAGACTGCTTGCCCTTGAACTTTACCGTATAAACGTCGGCATCCTGGGCTGCCGCAATGAGGTAATCATCACTCGTACCGAGTTCATCGATCAGACCAAGCTCCAGCGCATGAGTTCCATACCAATGCTCACCGGTGGCAACCTGCTCAATATCGAGGCTCGGCCGTTGCTCGGTGACCAGCCCCTTGAACAGCACATGTACGTCTTCCAGTTCTTCCTTGAGCTTGGCGCGATCCTCATCCGTGTTCTTACCAAACATCGTCACCGTACGTTTATATTTGCCGGCAGTAACCTGCTCGAAATCAACCCCGCGTGATTCCAGGGCTCGATTGAAGTTGGGTAACTGTGCAATGACTCCGATCGAGCCAATGACAGCGAACTGTGCAGCAATAATTCGATTGGCAATACAGGCCATCAAATAGCCACCACTCGCAGCGACTTTGTCGACAATAACGGTTAACGGCACGCCGTGATTCTTGATGCGCAACAACTGCGATGCAGCGAGACCGTGTTCATGGACGGCCCCCCCGGGGTTCTCAAGCCGCATGACGACCTCATCACTTTCGGTCGCCGTAGATATGACCGCCGAGATCTCCTCACGCAGGCTCGCTACACCGCTCGCACGTATATCGCCCTTGAAGTCGATCACGAAGACACGCTTGCGATGATCGCCTTCTTCGGTGGCCGATTTTTTCTCCTCCTTGCGTTCCTTTTTTTCGGCCTTTTCGTGCTTTTTCCATGCTGCCTTATTCAGCATGGCCCGCCGAACAACATCACCGGCTTCTTTGAGCTTGTCATTCAGCTTTTCGATTTCAAGGCCACCACCACCGGGCACACGACGTGAAAAACCGGCTATAAGCACCAGAACAATGCCAATAGCAACGACAACCGTAATAGCTTTCGCCAGAAATAATCCATAGTCAACAAAAAATTCAGCCATACTCAAAGTAACTCCTGTTAGCCGACCTTAGTCTGAAGGCCTACATTATCCCCGTCCAGCACATGTTCAGCGCGGTAACTCGAACGCACCAAAGGACCGGATACAACTTCAGTAAAACCGTGAGCAAGCCCCAGTTCCCGATAGCGTAAAAACTCATCCGGATGGACATAGCGTTCGACCGGCAAATGATTTTTGGTCGGCCGCAGATATTGTCCAAACGTCAGGATATCAACGCCTGCGCAGCGCAGGTCATTCATCGTCTGCTGAACTTCAGCATCAGATTCACCGAGCCCCAGCATCAGGCTGCTTTTCGTCAACAACTCTGACCGCCTGTTCTTGGCCACCTCCAGCACTCGCAATGATTGGCGATAATCTGCACGTGCATCACGAACCCTGATTGTCAGACCCTCAACAGTTTCAATATTATGCGCGAACACATCAAGCGGTGTATCGACGATAGTATGCACGGCATCGGTTGCACCACGAAAATCAGGCGTCAGAGCCTCGATACTGGTTGCCGCATTAACTTCCCTGATTTTCTCAATGCACGCCGCGTAATGTGCAGCGCCGCCATCGACGATGTCATCGCGGTCAACGGATGTCAGGACAAGATATTGCAACCCCATCAGGCGCACCGACTCAGCCGCATTGGACGGCTCATTCGAATCCAGCCGACCACCCGGATTACCGGTATCAACCGCACAGAACCTGCAGGCTCGCGTACACACATTGCCCATCAACATGATCGTAGCTGTGCCACTGTTCCAGCACTCGCCGACATTTGGACACATGGACTCCTGGCAAACCGTCGCGAGATGGTGAGTCCGAACATTGCGACTGATCCGTGTATACCCGGTGCCGGTCGGCAATCTGGCCCTGAGCCAGGCTGGCTTTCGGCCACCGGCAACTTCGCTGAAACCACGATTCTTGTTGACGCCGTTTTTGATCGCCGCATATCCGCCCGGCGCGCAATATTTTTCGCCGCTCTCAATAATTGGAATGCCCTTGAATTTATTCACAAAAATCCTGACTGTAACTGTTTGTCCGCGGGCTTATTCTAACCGATACCTGTCTGAAAACGATGCCACTTCAAATCTGGATGCTTTTTCCATATTCAGTGATAAATCAAGATTGGCGTCGGTCCTGCCGATACATTTTTAATCCGCAAAAAAAAGCCCGGCACTAAGGCCGGGCAATACAGGGGGAAGCCCTTAAATCCAACTTTCAGCACAAACCTATTCGACAGCCGGAATTAAATCTCCGAAAATCAATGCAGACGCGACCAGTTCAGCAACTCGACATTCTCTACATCCATTTCAAAATTCTGTGCCAGCAGTGATTCAATCTCGCCCGCTTCCAGGACTTGATCATGTGAGTGTTTGACTTCAACAACACCGCTGTATTCATCTGCTTCATATTCTTCAGCAGAGCGAAGCAAAAACCGTGTGTAATACTTCGTGCGCATGGAAGAAGATTATGATTATGGCCCCTTGAAAGCTGTGATCAGAACCACAAAACAGTGAAGAAACGGAGGCATTTCTCTGGCTTGATCATGCCGGCACAGTCAGCTATTCGAGCGGCCCCTGTTGCGCACGGGGAGTCTGGTGCTATACCGTGTGCTGGTTCACATTATCAAGGTTCCATGCAGAACTCATGAAGGCGTCTGGCACAGCTGCCATCATCATGACCACGCTGTTTCTGGTGGTCACTGCGATGGCCCAGAATTATGACCAAAGTATCTTCGGCCCGACTGAAGAAGTTCGCGCACAAGCCGAGCTGGCTGGTGCCGCCCTGTTGTCACCCGGCGCTTATCTGCAAGGTGTCAAATACCTGGATCTGGCCAAGAGTGATTCTGCCGAAGACAGGAACCTGAAGCGAATACAAAAACGGTTGGCGAAAGCCAGTGAGAACTTTCAGGCCGCTCTGGAAAATTCCAAGCTGGCGAAGCGGCAATTTGAGAAGGGCATCATGAGCCGTAAGGCGGCACAGGAAGCCGAGGCCGCCAGGCTGGTTGCAAGCGACTGGATCGTAGCTGAAAAGACTTTCAATGCCGCGACGCTGGCACTGGAACGCGGCAACCTGAAAAGTGCCCGGAAAAACCATGACGAAGCCGATACACACTTCCGTACGGCCGAACTGAACGCGATCAGAACTCGTCTACTGACCGAGGTATGGCGACTGATCGCAGAAATTCAACAGCAAGAGATCGGAGTCTTTGTACCGCAAACACTAGGCCTGGCCAAACAACTGGCCAAACGTGCCAACGATCTGATCGTTACAGATCGTTATACACTTGATGAACCGCTGGCACTGGCCGACCGTGCTGTCTATGAGGCAAGTCATGCACTGTTCATTGCGACACTCGCCAGCCGGATCAAAAATGAAGAACTTACGCTTGAGGCGCTGATTCTTGACTGGGAGTCCTCACTCAGCGATATCGCAACGGCAGCTAATATTGAAGCAGACTTATCAGCCGGTCCAAAGGCAATGAGCAGCGAGATCATCGTCCTGCTCGAAGCATTGCCGGCTCTACACAGCGACCTTAAAGATCGTGATGCATTGATTCTGGGTCTGGAGGATGAAATACGCGAACTGGACATCGCACTCGGTGGCGCTTCAGCAGATCGATCGAAGTTAATCCGTCGGCTTGAGCAACAGGCCAGAGTTCGCGAACAGTTTCGTCAGGTTGAAAATATGTTTTCAAGCAGTGAGGCCTCCGTACTACGCGATGGCAACAATCTGCTTATCCGACTCAGCGGCCTGAGCTTTGAGCCAAACTCGACTGAATTGGGAACGGCCGCCATGACGCTGTTAACCAAGGTTCAGACTGCCATAAATGTGTTCCCGCAATGTGCCCTGACTGTTGAGGGCCATACCGATGCGCAGGGTAATGCCAAGAAAAATTTTGCGCTGTCTGAGCAACGGGCACAAGCAGTAAAAACTTATATGACTGATGTCATGCGCCTGCCGGAATTTCGCATCAAGGCCTCGGGTTACGGTGACACCCGACCGATCGCCAACAACAAAACAGCCGACGGGCGTGCCAGCAACAGGCGTATTGATCTGATCATCGCACCCAGTCCTGAATCAATGTAATCAACCGGGCCAAAACCAATCGCACTGCGGGAGCGTAGTTTATTTATTTTCCCGGAACCATGCCGCAAGTATGGCGCCGGTACGCTGATTGGCCATGTATCCGTAACACTTGTGTACATTCAGGCCTTCGGGACCACGAAAATAGGTTTGCAAATCGGTTTCATCGATGATGCTCTCGACCAATCCGAGTTCCGCCATCTCACGATAATCATCGGCAAATTTCCGATCGAGTGCCGTCATTTCACCGATCGCCGCCAAATTAACCCAGCGGTGAATATTGGTCGGATATTGGTGTGCTCCCGACTTGTGTGCATTGAGCATCCGGTGACGGACAAAATTCAGACCAAGGGGGCTACCGAGCGTTAAAAATAAATCGATCTGAATTTCGCTGTCGTTGCTATTGCTGAGCTCCCAGAGTGTATCGAAGGCAATGACCGAACCAAGACTGTGAGCAATAACCAGCAAACGAGAGCCGGGAGTATGCAGCTCCAGCAGCCAGTCGACGATAAGCTGGCGGATACGTGTCGCAACACCATGGTGGTCCTCGAAATAACGCCGGGTTTCTTTAACCGTTTCTTTCATATCCGGATTCGCCACCCAATCGATCAGGATCGGAAACTTGTCGAGAAGCAGGTAGATAAACCGGCCAATCTGTTTGTGCCAGTGACCTGCCTCCTGAATGTCCCTGTCTTCCGGTCCGCCAAGTGTCAGGAGTCTCTCGACTCCGGGTTTGTCCGGTTCGACAGAGGTCTGCACTTCATAAAAAAGCCGTGACCATGGCACGACACTAAATGCATCACGATACTGTGCGAATTCACCAGCGAAAGCCGGATCTGCCCGACCAATACCATTCACCAGGCAACGCCACAACATCTCCTCATGTTCCACAACCGGCGGTTTAGGCAGCATGCCGGGGATATAGATGATTTGCGTTTTACCTGTCATATACCGATAGTACCTGCGTCAGGAGAGCAAACAAATGAAATATCTGCACACAATGGTGCGTATCACTAACGTCGATGAATCACTGGATTTTTATTGCGATAAACTTGGTCTAAAAGAAGTGCGTCGATTCGACCATGCTCCCGGCCGGTTCACACTTATATTCCTGGCCCCGGAACAAGATCCTGAGAACTGCATTGAGCTCACCTACAACTGGGATGCGGAGCCATACCCGGAGGGCCGTAATTTTGGCCACATCGCCTATGAAGTTGAAAACATCTATGCAACATGTCAGCGACTGAAGAATGCCGGGGTTATCATCAACCGCCCACCACGGGACGGCCATATGGCATTCATACGCTCACCTGACAATATTTCGATAGAACTATTACAGGCTGATCAAGCACTTGAACCGGCTGAACCCTGGTTATCGATGCCAAATAACGGCCATTGGTAAGGCTCAGACCGTGGCCTTCTTGCCAGCCCGGAATCGACCGGTGTGAATTACGCTGTCTGATTCCTTGACGATGACACGATTGCGGCCTTCTGCCTTGGCCTGATACAACGCCTCATCAGCCATCTGGATTGCGCCAACCAGACTGCGAGTTGAACCGGGAATAATATGCGCAACACCTATGCTGACCGTCAGGTATTGGTAAGTTGGTGAGTCAGCGTGAGGAATCTTGAGATCACGAACAGATGCGCGCAATTGTTCGGGTAAATCATGCCCATATTCATGGGCCGGGCTGTACAGGATCAATGCAAATTCCTCACCACCATAACGCGCAACAAAATCGAGCGGCCGTTGCGCACTCATTGCGATGACATTCGCAACTTCCTTCAGTGCATCGTCGCCAGCCTGATGCCCATAATAATCGTTAAACGGCTTAAAGTGATCTATATCGACCAGCATTAATGTCAGCTGTGTCTCCTCACGTCGTGACTGGCGCCAGATTCTGTCTGCGTACTCGTCATAGCTGCGTCGATTGTACAAACCGGTTAATCCATCCCGCTCTGCCAATTGGCTCAATACCCTGGAATCAAGAAAAGTACAGCGCACGGCATGCTCAAGCTGATAACAACAGAATGCACCAATGCCGTTGATAAAAATAAGCATTGCTGTCGTAAAAATCATTTCGTTCAGATGCAAATCCCACGAATTGCCACCAAACATATAAAGGCCGGTAATCACCAGCACGGTAACGGCAGCATGACGGAACGGCAGTCCAAGAATTAACCAGACCGAAAAAACCCATGCGACAAGTGCGGAGAAGTAATAGGGCGCGCCTCCGATACTTGCACGAATAACAATAGAAGTTATCCACATACCGATTAACACGGCGCTGATGGCAAGCAAGAACTGGTAACCCCGATGACGAGCAGGGTCCAACGATGCCCACAGTGTCGCACCTAATACCGGGAGCATGATGAAAAAATTAAATGCCAGCATCACCGAGTGTGAATCACCCTCGGCAACCGTAATGCCAATACTGATCAAGGTCACACCGATAGCCAGAATCGGAAACAATCGCGATCTCTGCACATTAGCCTGTGCATAATGAGACAGGAACTCTTCTTCGACAAAACCTGAAAACCTCAGACCGGCAAACCCACGCTTGAGTTGGTCGGAAAATTGCGAACTCTGGTTGTTGCTTACATTATGAATCACATGGGGTCCAGGGGGACAAACGACTAGCGTGCGTTCAGACAAGGTAAATTACCGCCCCCGAACACAGCGCTCCATGTGATGAATCACAGTTTCGAATATAAAACGATAGCAGGCTGTTTGTGACTTATATTTCCATATATATCATTATTACGACCATATATGGTATTTACCAAGGGCGGTTAGTGCATTTGCAGTGAGTTTGCTGCGGCCTCACATTCCCACGCCAGCATGGCTGACTTCCGAGCTACTCCCCACCGGTAGCCGCCGACCGTGCCGTCAGCATGAATGACGCGGTGGCACGGCACCAGGAATGCGATCCTGTTTTTTGCCACAGCATTAGCCACAGCCCGCGCAGCTCGCGGGTATCCAAGTCGTTGGGCAAGCTGCAGGTAGCTGACCGTCTGACCAATTGGAATATGGCGTAACTCCGACCAGACCTCTATCTGGAAGTCCGAACCATGCATGTCTAAAACACAAGTTGAGGCATCCGGTAGAAACATATGCCGACAAATGTCGGCAAATCGACCCGGCTCATGAATAATCTGCTGACCCGGGTTTTGCAGTTCGAGTTCACGAACCAGTTCGGCGTGTGGCGCACCGGCAAAAGCAATATCGCATATTCCCGAGGCGCCGCCGGCAATCAGGCCGCGGCCGAATTGGCTGACAAAAAAATCATAGCTGATGATTTCGGTAGTATTGGTGACCATCACACACTCCTGTGGGCAGGGTCGCGCCAACCCGAACCCGGTGTTAAGTTACCGCTGGAACTGTGATCAATTTAGCACCGTCTCACTTCACCGTACAGATCTATGCCTGATACAACCAAAACTGCACTGCGCCTGTGCCGGATTTTCGGCCGGCTCGCGGTCGCTCTGCTGACGGCTTACCAGCCTGCCGTAGCGGACACACCGGTCCCGCCAGCGATCAGCGCAGCATTATTGCCAGCGCCCATGGATCTGTGCACGCTGGCCACAGACGGCTATCTATCGGGCGACTTATTTGGTGCACTCAGCGAAAATATTGACTGGCACGGTGCAGACATGGACTGTGGCGGTATGTTGCGTCCCAATAATGATGACGGCATTCGCCTTGTATTTGCAGCGCCCCGGCAAGGCGAAAGATTGCTGATCGTACTCGGTATAGATGGCCAACTTGAAGAATTGCTTGATGGGGAACACACCACCAACATTACGATTATCGATGAAGTACACAACCGGTTCTTCAGTACCGGGCGTCAGGGTCGCTGCTGGTCGACGATCGAGTCGATCCAGCCCGTCAGCGACAGCAGTGCCGAGGTGCTGCAGGTTAATGGTAACGCCTACTGTGCCGGCAGCCTGCCGTCACTATCTGACAACAGCTCCATAGCCTTGCGTAATCTGCATTACTCGGGCCGGCTACTCATTGATGAACCTGATCAGGACTAATCGGGTGCGCCGACGAGTGATGCTGTGTACCGTGCTGCTGGCCACCGTAACGGCGGTTGCCCAAGCCGCAAAACCAAAGTATTACCTGGCCGACTTTACGATGACGACGGCAATCATCGAAACTTCTGCACTGGCGTGCCGGGCTATCAGCATTTATCTCGCCGACAGCAGACAGCAACAAGCACAGGGACTCATGCGCATCGAGCAACTCGATAAACATGAAGGCATGTTGTTTCGATATAGTGAGCCGGCAGTTATTACAATGTGGATGAAAAATACTTATATATCACTCGACATGGTGTTCATTCGACAAGATGGCCGGGTTGCTGCTATCGCCAGGCACACAACACCGATGTCAACAACACGTATCACGTCTCCGGAGCAGGTCACGATGGTACTCGAACTCAATGCCGGTTTTACTGAAGACCAATCATTCGAAGTCGACGATCGGTTACTGACCATCAACTGATACACACAATTAACGACGCAGGATCGCCCACCAACGAGCAACATTAAGCAGACTCATCAATGATGATGCAACATAGGTCAGTGCGGCAGCCTTGAGCAGTCGCCGTGCATGCGGCTCATCACCGGGTTTCAGGTAGCCCCCATCCCGCAACATAGGCAACGCCCGGCCGAAACTCGCATCAAGCTCCATCGGTAACGTGATCAGGTGAATAACTGAACCCAGGCCAAGCACGAGAAACCCGCCGAACAGCATTATTAACCCGACGACTGGTGCACGCGTCACAAGGGTTACAAAGGGTGCCAGCATCAATACACCTGCGCCGATCTTTTCTCCAGGTGCCGCCCAGTTGACGAGGCGGGTACGCCATACAAAGGGTCGATAATCACTGGCGTGTTGATGGGCATGACCAACTTCATGTGCCGCAACGGTAATTGCTGTCAGTGAACGGCCGTTCAACTTGTCCCCGGTCAGACGCACAACCCGTGCATTCGGGTCATAGTGATCTCCGTCTTCGGTTACCTCGACACCAACATCGTGCAGATTGAGGCAATCGAGCATGTGCCGGGCCAGTTCGCCGCCGGTGCCCACATACCGATCGGCCGGACGACTGTATCGCTGCAATACACGCTTGACCCATAACCCGGGGCCAACGATGACGGCCCCAATCAATAACAGCAACAACAATAAGGCCATAACCGTTGCTCACATCGCCGGCAGGATCTTGCATTTGACCTCGTAGCGAATGTCGTACCGGGCCGGGTTATTTTCGAGCATCCCGAACGGCCTGCGCTTCAGTATCTCGTAACCATCCGGGCACATTTTCCGTTGTTCAAGCCAGCCGGACAGCCACTCCATCCTCTTCTGCTCGGCAATCGGATCACCATCGGGATAACCAGGGTCAAACATCGCATCAAAATAAACAACATCATTACGTTCAAACGGTTCACTCAACTGACTGTGACGATGCCGTACGAAGTCCAGCGATTCATGAATGCTTGCGCACCCTGTAAACATGGTTGCCAGCAACACTGTTATCCATGCCAGGCCAGTGTCTAACCTGTAAATTCCTGCTTTTTGCATTGATCAACCGCCTTTTATTTCCTGTATATGCACCAGGCATACATCATCGATAAGCCACTGTAGCAAGGTCTGTGCCCGTCATAATATATTGAATCAGGCCGCCCGACATTTTATCGGGTTAGAATTAATGCTCATTGCGAGAATTCAGGGCTTCGTATCCATGCTGAAAAATACTTTCAACTCATTTTTCCGGCTTGAGGCGGCTGGCGGCATTCTGTTGCTCATAACAGCTGTTGCCGCCATGGTCCTGAAAAATTCCGGGTTTGGCGATGCCTACAATGTTTTCCTGGATATTCCGATACAGATTCGTATCGGCCCGCTCAATATCGATAAACCACTGTTTCTGTGGGTTAACGATGGTTTGATGGCGGTGTTTTTCTTTATGATCGGCATGGAAGTCAAACAAATCTTTCTTCATTTTGTGATTTGGTGATGGCTCGCTAGTGAATCGGCGCATGTTTTTGTCAATATCTGTAGAAAGCTAGGAGGTGTTGAGCATTATTTAATGGTTTGCCTTTAGTTGATTGAATTTTTCCTCCATTTTCTTCTCCAAAATCTTCATCATTTTGCTCATATTTGCACTTATTTCCTGCCTAATGAATTCCTTTACTTGTTTGCTTAAACCCACTTGTGGTTAAGATTCTTTAATGTAACC
>NZCC01000030.1 GCA_002688175.1 Chromatiales bacterium | reverse complement strand
TCCAGAGAAGTTTTTACAGTGCTGGACCGAAGGAAATTTGAATCAACAACCGAAATCCCTAACAGGATGAGTGGACCAGAGATCTTGGGCTTGTCAGTGCCGTTGCCCGAACTGGCCCGAGAGCATGGCTTTGCCGAAGGCACGATTTATACCTGGAAGGCGAAGTATGGAGGCATGGAGGTGACCGAAGCGAAGCGGCTTCGGGAGCTTGAGACTGAGAACAAGAAGCTGAAGAAGCTATTAGCCGAGACGATGTTGGAGAAGGTCGCTCTGAAGGATGCCCTGGGCCGAAAGTGGTAAGGCCTGCTGCCCGCCGGCAAGTCGTTCACAATTGGGTCCAACGTGGCCTGTTGAGCGAACGTCGCGGCAGCAGGCTGATGAACATCAGTCGCAGTGTCATTCGGTATCAGGCCAAGGCTCGGACCGACGATGCTCTACGCAAGCGCCTGAAGGAACTCGCCGAGCGCTACCCTCGTTATGGCTATCCAACGCTGCATGCGATGCTGCGTCATGAGGGCCTGGTGAGGAACCGCAAACGCACCTACCGGGTCTACACCGAGGAAAAACTGCAGGTTCGTACTAAAAAGCGCAAGAAGCTGGTGCGCCCACGGATGCCGATGGTAGTACCGACGCGATGTAATGAGCGCTGGTCAATCGACTTCGTGTCGGATCAGCTTGCCCAAGGCCGGCGTTTTCGGGTGCTGAATATCGTTGATGACTTCAGTCGCGAGTGTGTCGGCCAGCTCACCGATACGTCGATCTCTGGTGCTCGTCTGGCTCGTTTTTTGACTGAGCTGAATCGCCCATTGCCCAGGACTATCGTCTGCGACAACGGCCCGGAGCTGACCTGCAAGGCAATGTTCTTCTGGTCCAAGGACAACAACGTCAAGCTGCACTTTATTCAGCCGGGAAAGCCGACCCAGAATGCATTTGTTGAGTCGTTCAATGGCAAGTTCCGTGAAGGGTGCCTTAACCAGCACTGGTTTCGATCAATACATCACGCACGCCAGATCATTGACCAATGGAGGAAGCACTACAACGAAGTCAGACTACACAGTTCTTTAGGTTTTCAGCCACCGGCTGTCTTTGCCAGGCAGGTGGCGTAATATGGCTATTCCTAGTGAATCGCCGGTACGGATTCAGGGGTAAGGTCACCAATATTGTATGGTCATGCTGTATTAAATTTACTTTTCAATTGAACGGATGTTCAAGTGAATAAATTGACCAAACTACAAGTTTCAAAACTTGGTATGGCATTACTCCGTGACCCGTTGCTGAACAAGGGTTCGGCATTCACCTTCGAAGAACGCGATAATTTCCGCCTGCATGGTCTGCTTCCATATCGGATTCTTGACATGGAAGCGCAGGCCAAACGTGTTTACAAGGCGCTGACACTTAATGAAGATGACCTCAGTAAATATATATCACTTGCAGCATTACAGGATCGCAACGAACATCTGTACTTCTACCTGCTTGAACAGCACCTGGAGGAATTCCTGCCAATCGTTTATACACCGACTATTGGCCTGTGATCGATTGCGCGAAGTATCGGTTTCGGTCGCTCGTGCCGTCATACTGGATGCCATCGAGAATGGTTTGGCTGAACCATTATCTGCCGCGCAAATTGAGCAACACCTTAGCGATGGGCGCTGGTATCCTGCTTACTCACCTTACGAGTATGTACCTGTCAAAGAGTAAAAAAATAAGTCTCGTCAATTCATTTTGTAATCCGTAGAATATGCAGCGCCCATCAGGAGGGAGTAGGCACGTTGACCATACGAAACAAAAAAATATCAATATTATGTTTAATGACTGTGGTTCTGGCCTCTGTCATGCAGCAGGGCTGCCAAAGACTGTCATCAATGCAGTCCGACAATACGGCCTGGGAAGGGCACCATATTGACGATTTGATTTTGTCCTGGGGACAACCAGACCGAACAGAGCAATTGGGTGCCGACTATGTCGCCTATACCTGGGTAAGTGGCGGAGCAAACTGCGTGCACACTTTTACAGTTAGTAACGAACGCATCAACGGATATTCAAGCAGTGATTGCAATGATTAAGCGAAGAAAATTAACAAAAGGGATGATGCTGATAAGCCTTTGGCTCTTGTCAGGGGTCACATGGACGACGACAACTGCACAGGTCGTCCTGACGATTGAACCGGATTCACCCACAATAGAGTCGTCGTGCCTTGCTTTTGGCGCCGCACCCGGGTCAGGTGTGCCGGGCGATCCGGATTCCGGATTCGTCCCGACTTCTCCTTACATGGGTTTTATTTACAAGGACATCCCGGCTTTCGACCTCACTGTCGGTGACATAGTTGCTTTTGACCTGACTGCCGTCAATGATTTCAATATCGAATTAGATATCGAGATGGCTGCGACAACTGTAAACGGTGGAACTACAGAAGCGGGCCCGTTCACAAAAGTTGTCAGTAATACCTACACCCCGTTAAGTCCTCGTGGCGATACCATTAACGGCAACTTTGATTTGCGCTTTCTTGTTGATAATACTTTCAGCTTTACTGGCGGTGGATTGATTATCCGGTTTTCGAATGGATCAACAGCTTACCGCGCCGACAACCAGACTTGTAGCCAGGTTGGAGTTGTGGCCACATCTTCTGATACGAGCGGCTATTTTGTACAGGCATTCTGGGGCGACGAGGATGGCATTTCTCCTTGGTCGCCAATACCGGCCACTCCTCTGCAATTAGAATTTATTGGTGGCTTCCAGATTACCGATGCAACCACGGTATTACTGACCAGTGACACACTTGATCAATCAGGTACACCGATATCAACAGCAGTAGCAGGTGACCTGATTACTTACCGGATTAAAGCAGAAAACGTAGGGCAGTTAGATGCCACCGGCGTTGACGTGACGGTAACCCTGGATGATTTTGTTTTATACGTACAGTCAACAACAGATCCATCCGCAGCTGCTGTACCGACTGCAGGGCCGCCGGCAACAATTACCTGGTCGATTGGGGCACTGGCCGCCGGCGCAGAGGCGACGCTTGAGATTGATCTGGATGTTCTATTTGAGGCCAACAACAAAACCATCACCAACTCAGCTATGGTGACAGGGTCTGATGCTCCTGCGGTCATTGGCGATACATCAAATTCAGATATTACTATTGTTGACTTGGCGATTGATCTGTTGGAGAAAAGCGGTGGGAACTGTTTCATTGCCACTGCAGCCTACGGCTCTTATCTCGAACCAGAGGTACTGGTATTGCGGCAATTTCGGGATTATTACCTCCTGACCAATGAGCCGGGCAGATCATTTGTTGCCTGGTACTATCGAAATTCACCTGATTTGGCCGCCAGAATAGCCGCTGATGAAACCGGAAGGGCCATAGTGCGCATTTTGCTGACTCCCGTTGTGTATTTGCTGAAATACCCGCTAGTCAGTTTATTTGTTTTATTTTCGTTCGGTTTGGTTATACGTTCCGGTCGCAAAGCAATGGGGTGGAGCCGATGAATCTTCGCAGCCTGCTGGTCGGGATTCTGCTCACCGTACCATGTACCGTCCATGCGGACGGTCTGCCCACTAAAACCAGTGGCCCATACCTTGGTTTGGGCGGCGGATATAGCAAGATCGACGCGCGCAACGATTTTGTTACGGTGAGCGGTGAGGATCTCAGCCTTAGAGTGCTGGGCGGGTACCGGTTTGCACAGATTCCGCTGCTGTTCAACCTCGATCTGGGTATTGAAGTCGCTTATGTGGACCTGGGAGAGGTTGACGAGGCCATTGCCGGTGTAGATGTCAGTATCGATATGAACGCTGTTACAGCCTCAGGTGTCGTTTACTGGCCGATAAACCGGTCTCTGGACATCTTTGGCAAAGCCGGCCTCTATGCCTGGGATGGAAAAGTCAAAGCACAGGGCGTCGAGATGTTGGATGACAGCAGTACGGACCTGTCATTTGGGCTGGGAATTGCCATGCAAACGGGCACAGGATTCGGCGCACAATTCGAAGTAGAGAGTCTGGACGCACTGGATGGTGTCTGGGTTGCAACGCTTTCGGCTACCTACCAATTCAAGTAAGAGTGGGCTGGATTGACCACTATTGCTATGATTCATACCCCTTATTTAACATAATATACATTATACGCTTTATGCCTGTGGTCCTTCCGGCGCAGGGACATACGGCAATATCCGTACTATTTAGTTTGAATACATGTAGTTAAGGGATATTTGATACCTACTTTCTAAATCCAGTAAGTAGCACCCGATCATGGTTCAGGAGTTATTTCGGAAATACGGCCCTGCATCACTGCATTGATATACCAATAATTAATCCCCGCATCAGGAAACAATACTTTTAGCCGCTGACAAATATCCTTCGCTTCGGTTTCGGACAGGAGAATCTGGAACTTCACCCGTTGCGTTCGCCCCGTTACCTGCTCGACCAGGTTCATTCCCGTGTGCTGTGAAGAATGACCACGTACCTGGGTGCTCGTGAAACCCATTTGGTTCTCACTGTCCAGGAAAAAATCAACCAGGTCTTCTTCCAGCGCCAAGGGCGCAATCAGCGTCAG
Source organism: Chromatiales bacterium (assembly GCA_002688175.1). GTDB lineage: Bacteria > Pseudomonadota > Gammaproteobacteria > Steroidobacterales > SMWD01. The sequence goes on along the minus strand of NZCC01000030.1, from coordinate 87,432 downwards.
GACACCCTGATTTGCAGTGCTCATGCACGTTCTCCGGAATTACCTTCAAAACGCAGATACAGTATCGGCAACAGAATCAGGGTCAGCATTGTGGCACTGATCAGGCCGCTAATCACAACAATCGCCAGTGGTTTCTGAATTTCAGCCCCGGGCCCGTTAGCAAACATCAATGGAATTAATGCCAGCGAGGCAATACTCGCGGTCATCATGACCGGTCGCATGCGTCTAATGGCTCCTTCAGTAACTGCTTGCATGACGGCCATGCCCGACTCTCGTAATCGATTGATATAGGACACCATAACGACACCATTCAGGACGGCTATGCCGAGCAAAGCGATAAAACCTACCGATGCGGGTACGGACATATACATTCCGGAAATCCACAGGCCGAAAATGCCGCCCATCAGTGCAAATGGTACCGTCATAAAGACCAGAACCGCCTGTTTGATCGAACCGAATGTCGAGAACAGCATCAGGAAAATCAGCCCGAGCGCAACGGGTATCACGATGGCGAAACGTGCTGCAGCACGCTGCTGATTCTCAAATTCGCCACCCCATTCGGTAAAATATCCAGCTGGCATCGATATATTCTTAATTACAGTTTGCTGCGCTTCTTCTACAAAACCGACCAGGTCTCGCCCGGATACGTTGGCCTGGACAACTGCAAATCGTTGTCCGCGTTCGCGATCAACTGACACAAAGCCCTCAACCCGGTGGAGACCGGCAAGTGATGAGAGCGAGATATTGTCCCCATCTTCCAATTGAATCAGCAGTTGTTCGAATTCATCCGGAGATTCACGCATGTCCTGTGCGCCGCGGATGATAATCGGCGTTCGTCTGATGCCTTCCTGAATGATGCCAACCTGCAGGCCCTCGATTTGTGCACGTAGCGTATCGGCCAGTTGATCGTTGCTCAATCCGGATCTACCGGTCTTTAACCGGTCGAGGTTTATTTCGAAATATTGCATACCCTCATTTTCACTGATAAAGACATCTTCACTGCCGGGTATTGCTTCCAGAGTTGTGGCCACTTCCTTGGCCAGGCTGGTTAATATTTCAAGATCCTCACCGAAGATCTTGACGGCTATATCACCACGCGTACCGGTTAACATTTCGTTGACGCGCATGTCGATCGGCTGGGTAAAGCCGTATGCAACACCCGGAAAACGATCAAGAATTGCGCGCATGCGGTTTTTCAGTTCATCCTTGCTGCTGACAGTCCACTCATCCCGGGGTTTAAGCACCATGAAAATATCGGTCTCATTGAGGCTCATCGGATCGAGTCCGATTTCATCAGAACCCACGCGAGCAATGGTTCTCAGCACTTCCGGTATATTTTTGATTATGGCTTCCTGTACGCGTATATCCAGGTGCACGGATTGCTCTAGACTGATCGAGGGAAGCTTCTCGGTCTGGACGATAATGTCGCCTTCATCCATTGTCGGCATAAATGTTTTTCCGATCATCAGGTAAGCGACGATTGCCATAACAAATGCTCCGCCCGTAACTGCGAAAACAATACGGCTGTTATTCAAAGCCCAGGCGAGACTTGGGCTATAAATTTCGTGGAGTTTACGCGGCAACCAGGGCTCAGTTTCGGGAACTTGTCCGAGCAGAAAGGAAGCGACGACGGGAATTACGGTCAGTGACACCAACAATGCTCCGGTCAGAGCAAATACAATGGTCAAAGCCACGGGGGAGAAAAGTTTGCCTTCGAGTCCCTGTAACGTAAGAAGCGGCAGGAAAACAATAATAATAATCAGGATGCCCGAGAATACCGGTGCCGATACTTCCCGAACTGATCTGTAGATAACGTGCAGTCTTGGCAGTCGATCCGTATGTTTCTTGTCAGCCAGGTGGGCCACGATATTTTCGACGATAACAACAGCTGCGTCGACCAGCATACCAATTGCGATAGCCAAACCACCGAGGCTCATCAGGTTTGCGCTCATGTCAAACAGGCTCATCAGCATGAAGGTGATCGATGCAGCCAGCGGCAACGATAAAGAAACGGTCAGTGCAGATCTGAAAGTACCAAGAAACAGCACCAACACGATTACGATGAGGACGGTTGCTTCCAGTAAGGCCATAGAAACAGTCGACACAGCACGTTGTACCAGGTTACCCCGGTCGTAGAAAACAGAAATGGAGACCCCTTCTGGCAGTGTTGGTTCCAGCTCTGCAAGTTTTTTGCGCACTCCTTCGACCAACAGTCTCGCATTGGCGCCGCGCAGCGCCAGGACCAGCCCTTCGACCACCTCCTCTCCTGATGAATCACTGACCGCCCCATAACGTGTCAGGTGTCCGATTCGGATTTCAGCAATATTGCCCACACGCACAGGGACTCCACCAGGCCTCGCGACGACGATATCGGCTACATCACTGGAGGTTTTGAGACGACCTTCGGTTCTGACCAACAGTGCCTCTTCGCCAACATCCATGCGCCCCGCCCCATCGTTGCGGTTATTGGTTTGTATGGCTTCTTGTAACTCCGCCAGGCTGATGCTGCGTGCGGCCATGCTGGCCACATCAGGCACGATCTCGAAGCTGCGCGCATGACCGCCGAGGGCATTGACATCGGCGACACCCTCAACCGTGCGCAGGGCCGGCCTGATCACCCAATCCAGAATATCGCGGCGCTCCATCAGCGATAAACTGTCACTATCGACAGTAAACATGAACACCTCGCCGAGCGGTGTTGTCATCGGCGCGATACCACCGTCAATACCTGCCGGCAGGTCACCCCAGACATTGGTAAGCCGTTCGGCAACCTGTTGGCGAGCCCAGTAGATATCAGTTCCGTCGGCAAAATCGACGGTAATGTCAGTCAGCGCGTACTTGGCGACAGAACGCAACATTTCCTGGTTGGGTAGCCCGAGTAATTCTAATTCGATCGGAGTCGTAATCCGCTTCTCGACTTCCTCCGGCGTCATGCCGGGGGCTTTTACAATAACTTTTACCTGGGTAGGTGATACGTCGGGAAAAGCATCGATCGGCAACTCACTGTAGGCAAGATAACCGCCGGTACAGATCAGTACGACCATTAACAGGACAAACAAGCGCTGAGTCAGCGCGAACTGGATTAACAGGCGCACTACTCGCCTCCACCTATACCCAGCCACCTTGCCTTGAGCGCAGCCGTTCCACGAGTCACGACCTTCTCATTGGCAACAATCCCTGCACCAATAATAATCTGGCCTTGTGCCTGTCTGAGCACCTCAATTTCTCGAGTCTCAACTCCCTCGGAATTCTGAATGAAGACATAGTTCCGGTCACCTTTTCTGATGACACTGCTGGTCGGCAGTAAGAAATAATTGTCAGACCGGTTTTTCGTCAATGTAGCCTTTACAAATTGACCGGGAGCCAGCCCGCTATTGCTTTCAATAACTGCACGCACGATGACAGTCTGGTTATTTTCGTCAACGTGGCGACCAATATTGCTTACCTTGGCTATAACATCCAGTGGACCATGTTCTATGCGCACCGTGGCTCCAGGGATAATGTCAATGCTCTTGATAAATGGAACATCAATTTCGAGCCATAACAGGCTCAGATCGGAAATTCGATAAACCGCTTGCGACGGATCAATTTGCTGGCCTGCGGTGCGGTATTCTTCAAGTACGATGCCATCAATCGGAGCACGCAGTATCATTTCAGGTTGCAGAAGCAATGAGTCACGCAGAGCATTAATTTCAGTTTCCTCAAGACCGGCCAGGATCAGGGAATGACGAAGCCTTTGCTCGGCAACTCGCTGGTCTTCCATCTCATGTGTACTCTCCGACAGGCGTCGCGCGGAAACTATTCCCTCTTCATTCAGTGTTTCATCATGTAAAAAACGAGACTTCGATAATTTCAGCAGATGAAAGGCATCGATATATTCGGCCTGTAACTTCAGAAATTCAGGGCTGCCAACCCAGGCGATTGGCTCCCCTTTACGGACTTTGTCACCGGCTGAAACGCCAAGTTTCTTTATCGTGCCCGATAAGATCGGAACAACTGCAAAATCGTTAGTAGGCGGTACCCTGACACGTGCTGGTGCCTGAAAATCATCTGCAAGGCTGGTCTCTTTCGGTATGCTGAATTCAACTCCAAGATTGTCCAGTTGACTGGCCGGAATCTGTAGTACATCGGCTACAGCTGCGCCACTCGATAACGTGAAAATCAGAACTGATGCAATAGTTCGGTTACTCATGGCTGTTCTCCAACGGCCTGGTTGTATTCTGCAATTGCACTGTGCCATTGGATCTCCTTTCCGGATGCGCCCATCTCCGCATCGAATGCCGTTTCTTTAATTAACAGGAATGCCATCAGGTTCATTTCTCCCAACTCGAGGGCTCTCATGCTCATGGCAAGATGTTGCTGAGCCAATTCATTTTTTTGCCGCGCGAGGTGATATTCGCGTTCCGCACCAATCAGGTTGCGTTGCGCATCATGCGCATTCATCACCAATTGTCGGCGTAATGCCCGATGCTCAGCTCGAACAGCAGCAGCCTGAGCGCTAGCCGTTGCTCGTGCTGCATTCACGTGCCTGCCAAAACCCAATGGATAGCTGAAACTGACGCCAACGCTGTCTTCGTACGAGGTGTCGTCACCCCCACGTTCGGTGCGAACGCCAAATAACAAGGCCGGATTAGCGGTTCCTGATTCAGTGGTCAAACGCTGTTCTGCCGTAGCGCGTTCAAGTCGGGCGGAGCTATGTGCCAGCGCCGGGTGTTGCTCATTAATACCGCTTTTGCTGCTGCGACTCTCTATAAAATCAGCTGGCATAACTTGTTGTTCAGTAATGATTTGATAAGCGCGGACAGCATTGGCGCGTTCAATCCGAGCTGAACTTAGCCGTATATCGCTGTTTAATTTGTCCTGTTTTGCCTGCAACAAATCACTGCGCGGTAAAGTACCGAGCTCAACCCGTCGCTGGATGCTACGCAGTAAATCGACTGAGACCTGGGCGGCCTGTTCGGTTTTAGCCACCCGATCGGCCGTTAATTCAATGCGCCAGATGGCAGCTCTCAGTGCACCTGTAAGTTCCCAGCGTATCAATGCGGCAAATGTGTTCGCCTCAAGCTCCAGGCCTCGCGCAACCTGCTTGCTGGCACTACGTTCTCCAAATCGCCAAAGTGGCAACTCAACACCAGCTTCATACTCACGAAGGTTATCGTTGTTACCAATTTGGCCGGTCTTAAAACGAAACTCAACACTCGCCGCATCAGCGAACAGGCTGCTCGCTTTCTGGTCATATTTGGCCGCCTCCTCAAGCCGCGCCGGTAACTCTTCATAGACCGGATAACTTTTGATTACATCGTCTACCAGAACACCGAGTGTCAATTGCTCGGAACGGTGTAATTTAATCTGATCCGGATTTTCCTGTGCCTGCACTACCGATAAAAGCAGGCAAAATCCGGTTACGATGATGAGGTTATATTTAGTCATTGACGAAGCAGGTTCCGTATCAGGGTTTGTCTCTATTCAGGTTGCATTATTCTTGTTGAAAAGTCGGTCACTTGCGCAGATTTCTGACGGTCAGAACAGACCGGATAAAAATGTGACTGAGTGGTCCGAAAACAAATCTACTGTATTCAGGCTGCAAGTTCCATAGTTACATATGCTCATCGCTGGATCCGATTTTGAATCAAGAAATATAATTTAGGTTCTCTAGAGATCTTTTGAATCAGGCAAATGACTGTCTCAAGCCGTTATGGGGCATATGTCCTATATAAAACCTGCTGTGCAGATCATGGTTATTCACAACCTTCCGGCCTTCCCCGATTTTGAAGAAATTACTTTTTATAAATATTAAGGGCCAGTGTGGAACCGAACACTGACAAGCGGGTTTTAGCACATCCACATTGTTGTTCCCGCTATTTCGCCGGGTCGCTCATGAAGCTTGCGACCAGATCGGTAAAATCAGTGAACAACCCGTCTACCTCAAGATCGGTGATAAATAATCGCAGCAATGCACTGAAATCACTGCAGCCGTCCGGCAGGTCATCGACCCGGAACGTGTAGGGATGTATTTCGAGATCAAGACTTTGTGCGATGCTGACCAAATCAGACAGCTCATAGTGTCCATCCGGCCTTAGACCGCGCAAAATCAGTTTGATCGAAGGTCCGATGCCATTTGCATACTCGGCTATCGCGCGCAGCAGTGTGGCATCCACCGTCGTCTTGCTGCTCAATAGCTGGATAATCGGCAATACCGGGCCGGTGCTCTGGCGGACCTTCCTGAGGGTTTCAGCATCGAAACACTGCAGGTATACAAGACTATCCGGCTCAAGGTACCCGTTCGCTGCGAGGGTATCGATAACCAGAGCTGCCAGGTCCACCCCCTGGTCCGCATGCCACTGCGGCGCCTTGATTTCAGGGTAGATGCCAACATTTCGCCCGGTACTGGCATTCAGCCCCTGGATGAAACGGATTTCTTCCTCGAGTGTCACGACCCTGAAGCTGCCCGCAGCCCGGGTGAAGCGTCGCGGGAATTTCTCCACTCCGGTAGCTGGATCCACACGTTCGCCGAAATGCAGAGTGCGGATCTCGTCTACATCAAAATCGATACAATAGTGGCGGCCATCGTCTCGACTACGGCCCGGGAAACGCGTTGCGACATCCGATACATCATCGAGCCACAAGTCATGAAGAATAAGCAGCACGCCGTCCCGGCTCGCAATGATGTCTTGTTCCAGGTAGTCGGCACCGAGGCCATACGCAAGGGCCTTTGCCGCCAGTGAATGTTCAGGCAAATATCCGCTGGCGCCCCGGTGGGCGATAATCAACGGGTCTTTTCCCTGTGTGCTCAATTGAGTTCCTGGTGCATATCCCAAGCTGAAGGGCGATCGGTCCTATTCGTCATCTACGCCGAGACGCTTGTGCATGATCGGGCTCGTCGTCGTGTACTGCAGGTGGATTTTTTTATCCGGTTCGATAATGGACTTGGCAGCAAAGGCTGCCAACGCGGCTTCATGAAAACCGCTGAGGATCAGCTTCTTTTTGCCCGGATAGTTATTTATATCGCCAATTGCGAAAATTCCCGGAATAGTCGTCTCAAATCGCTCGGTATCGACGGCGATGGTTTTACGGGATATCTCCAGCCCCCACTCAGCGATCGGGCCAAGCTTTGGTGATAATCCAAAAAAGACCAGCAGCGCATCTGCCGGGAGGGTCCGGATTTCATCATCCGGTCCCTTGATGCCCACAGAAACCAGACGGTTCTCTTCTAAACCCAGCCCGGTGAGAGTGGCACTACGGATGATTTCTGCCTGACCCTGTCCAACCAGGCCTTCTACAGTATCAACTGATGCTTCAACACCACGGAATTCATCACGTCGGTGCACCAGGGTCAAAGATTCAGCCCTGGGGGCGAGTTCCATGGCCCAGTCAAGGGCCGAATCACCGCCGCCCAGGATGACAATGTTCTTACCGTGAAATTGGGATGGATCCCTGACCCGGTAAAATAGTTGCTTATCCTCGAGAGCTTCGGCCTCTGGCTGTCGCAATTTACGGGGCTGAAATGATCCAACGCCGCCGGCGATAAATACAGTCCTGGCATCAAATACCTTATCGGCATTGGTCACCACCCTGAAACCGCCCTCTTCCTGCACGGTGACCTCAATCACCTCCTCACCGAGATGAAATCCGGCGTTAAAAGGTTCGGCTTGTTCCATAAGTGCGTCAACCAACCCCTGTCCGGTACACATCGGGATACCGGGAATATCGTATATCGGTTTGTCAGAGTACAGTTCGGTGCATTGTCCGCCCACGGTCGGCAGAGTATCCACAATATCCGGTTTAATACCGAGCAGGCCCAATTCAAAAATCTGGAACAGGCCGGATGGCCCGGCACCAATGATTAGTGCATCAGTTTTGATAGTCATTATTATTTCCGTATTTGCGGCGCACGATGTCTGTCGTGCGCCGTTATTTGGTTAGGCAACTTGTGCCGGCGGGCGGAATTCTACTGAAGCATCCGATTCGCAACAAGGCGAGCCATGAATTAGGCTAATAATAAGTTGGCTATTCCAGGTCGAAATCAATCGTTTCCCTCTGCGCGGTATCTTCATTCCTGGCCAGGCGCTTGATACCACTGATAATAGTGCGCTCGTTCCAATCAATCACGTCGTCACAGCGTTCAATGATATTCTTGTCAATGGCTACGGTACCACCAAAGGCCTGAATACCCATGACTGGCTTTTTCGACGCCTGGGCGTAGTCCAGCTGGAAACCGATAAGACTCGGGTTTTCCGGGTGGATCGCGAGCGGCAGGATCACGATTTCTGCCTCTTTGATCTGGTTGCGGAGTTCCTCCTTAATCGCATCGCCACCGCCGCTGGTTGGCATATTGTCAGGGTTACTGAAATTCGTGTAGTAAAAGTTATCACGACTTTCCAGGTGCTCAAAAACACGTCGATAGTCCTCATTCTCCTGAAACAGGTGAGTAACAAATACTCGAAAAGGGTTATTCTCAGACACAGCAAACCTCCTGCCTAATCAGAATACCCTACAGTGTAGCTCAGGTTGCCCTCACTCTCTATCGGCTAATCTCATGCCAGGTGAATGCAAGAGGCGTACGCAGGCATTAAACTGTCGGGATGCGTCTACTTATTTACAATATACGCTATGCGGTCGGTGCCGGACCGACACCACGAATGCCCGTGCCGGGTGCCGGATACCTGTTCGGCAACCCCGGCAATCTGACCAGCATAACCAGCTTTATCAAATCCACGGACCCTGATGTTGTCGGGCTCATAGAAGTTGATATTGGTTCAATGCGTAGTGGCCGCATCAATCAGGCTGAAGCTATTGCGGACTCTCTCGGTCATTTTTCGGCTTATGCGTGCAAATATGGTGAGGAATCAGTGAATCAACTGATCCCGATTCTGCGCAAACAGGGAAATGCTTTTCTGGCAGCACCCAGGATAACCGGTGAGCGTTTTCATTATTTTGATCAGGGCATCAAAAAACTGATCATCGAACTTGAACTCAATGATGTCGCCATTTTCCTCGTCCACTTGTCACTGAAGTACCGGCATCGGCATTTTCAGTTACGTCACTTGTATGAACTTGTGAAGAAGAGTAAGAAACCGGTGATAGTAGCTGGAGATTTCAATACATTCTGGGGCGAAAATGAGATTTTTCTCTTTTTGCAGGCTGCGGGCCTGCGCAGTGCTAACGTTTCGAGCGAGCCAACTTATCCGAGCCGGTCGCCACGCATGGAACTTGACTTTATCCTGTATGGTAAAGGTATTGAGGTCTCAAATTTCGAGATTCTTGATGTTGGATTTTCGGATCATTTGCCGCTGATCTGCGACTTTGAAATTGTGAGGACAGAATGACGGTACCGTTAAGTTTTGTATTACAAAAAAATCTGCCCCGGTTTATTCACTGGCGAGTTGAGTATTCACCGGACCGAGTTATCTGGCTCGGTCTCGATAAACAGGGTGCATCCGCAAATGTACTGTCCAGCGAAGTACTGACCGAATTTGAAAGCATTATCGATATGCTGGCTGCAAATCCCCCGGCGGGTCTGGTCATTCATTCGCTGAAACCCAATGGTTTTATTTCCGGTGCAGATATAAATGAATTCCCGGCAATTGCTCGCCAGGGGGATGTCTACAAGTTGTTACGTCGCACTCATGACCTGCTGGACCGGTTTGTGTCACTTCCCTGCACATCAGTTGCGATGATTGACGGCTATGCACTTGGCGGCGGCCTCGAACTCGCTATGGCCTGCGATGCACGTGTTGTTGCCGATGAAGACAAGCGCACGCTGGGTTTGCCGGAGGTACAACTTGGCCTGCACCCGGGATTTGGGGGTACGGTTCGTGCCGTGCGCCTTGCCGGCGTAAGCCAGGCTCTGCCGCTCATGCTGGCCGGTAATCCCATAACCCCACGTAAGGCACGCAAGATCGGACTGGTCGACAAGGTTGTCGCACGCAGCAGGTTGCAGGAAACAGCTGCAATGATGGCTCGACGCCGGGCACCGCGACGGCGCCGCAGCCTGCTTGAGCGTATTTTGCAGCAAGAATTAATCAGGCCGATCCTGGCAAAACGCATGCGTGCAGGTGTTGCGCGCCGGGCAAGTCCGGAACATTACCCGGCACCCTACGCAATGATTGATCTCTGGGAACAGAATGGCACAGCATCAGCAACAGCCTTCGACGCCGAAGCACGGTCATTCGCGAAACTCATGGATACTGATACATCCCACAACCTGGTGCGGGTTTATTTTCTGCAGGAACGTTTGAAACAATCTGCAGATGGCGCCAATGCAGGCTGCAAAGCGACCCATATTCATGTTGTTGGTGCCGGCATCATGGGCGGCGACATTGCCGCATGGTGCGCACTGCAAGGCCTGTTTGTGACACTGCAGGATCGTGAGCTGCGTTTTATCGAACCGGCACTGAAACGGGCCGAAAAATTATTTGCCAAACGACTGAATTCTGATAACCAGATAGCTGCTCGCCAACGCCTCACGGCAGATGTAGACGGCGATGGCGTGCCGCAAGCTGACATTATTATTGAAGCTATATTTGAGGACCGTGACGTCAAACAGGCGTTATTTGCTCAACTTGAACCGCGGATGAAACCTGGTGCTGTGTTGGCAACCAATACTTCGAGCATACCGCTGGAACAACTGGCGACAAACCTTGCCGAGCCGGGCAGACTCATTGGGCTGCATTTCTTCAACCCGGTGGCCAAACTGCCGCTCGTCGAAGTCGTACAGGCTGAATCAAGTACTGCGGAAGCGCTCTCGGTCGGCCTGGCTTTTTCCCGCCAGATCGGTAAATTACCGCTCCCCTGTCGCAGCCACCCCGGTTTTCTTGTGAACCGGATACTTGCACCGTATATGGCTGAAGCTCTCGATCTGGTTGCCGAAGGCGTTCCGTTGGCTGAAATAGACCATGCAGCCGTCAGTTTTGGGATGCCGATGGGCCCTATTGAACTCATCGATTCGGTCGGCGTGGATGTGGCCCTGCACGTTGCTGAAATATTGTCGCCCATCGTCGGGCGACCTATAGCCCCTGAATTGAAAAAACTTGTCGATGAGGGACGTCTGGGTCAGAAGACCGGTCATGGCTTCTACCAATATCATGAGCACAAGCCGGTCAAACCGACGATTACAACTACAAATGGTAACAGCGACGTTCAGGAACGGCTGATGCTCTCATTTGTGAACGAGGCAGCCCAGTGCCTGGCGGATAAGGTGGTCGACGACCCGGAACTCATTGATGGCGGAGTAATCTTCGGCACAGGGTTCGCCCCTTTTCGGGGCGGCCCGCTAAATTATGCCAGTCAGAGGGGTATTGACGATGTGGTCACGAGCCTGACCGGACTTGCCGAGCGTTTCGGCAAGCGATTCACTCCATCGTCAGCCTGGGCAAATTTAGGCGACTAAATGCGACACGATCGGTTCCTCAACCAATGGGTTGCGGTTAGAATACGCCGTCCGGAGCTTTACTGATCTACAGCATTTCCTATTTATGACCGAGCAAATTCCAACAATTGAAACCCTTAAGGGCTTCACACCGCTTGATGGGCTGAAGCATGAGAACCTGACTGCGCTTGCCAAGAAGACGCAGATCAACGATCTGGCGATCGGGCAGGTATTGTTCAAGGAAGGCGACCGGGAAAAGCGAACCTTCTACTTGCTGGCCGGTCAGCTTGAGCTTACAGACAGGAACGGTGCCAGCAAAATGCTTGAGGCAGGATCGAATGGGACCCGCTCCCCGCTCGTGCCCGTGTTACCGCGTCACTTTACGGCCATAGCCAAATCCCCTGTAAAGTTCATTTCAATAGATACCGACCTTTTAGATGTCATGTTGACCTGGGACCAGACCGGCGATTATGAGGTCAGCGAATTACAGGATTCTGATGATTCCGGTTCAAATGACTGGATGACCAATCTGTTGCAGACGAAAGCCTTCCACCGTATTCCACCTGGCAATATTCAGGCAATCTTCATGCGCATGCAGCAGGTTAATTACAATGCCGGGGATACGGTCATCAAGCAAGGTGATGACGGTGATTTCTTTTATGTCATCATAAAAGGGACTTGCACGGTAACTCGTGAAACACCCTTAAACAAAGATGGCATTAAGCTTGCCGAACTACTGGTAGGCGATACCTTCGGTGAAGAAGCATTAATCTCGGAAACCACTCGCAACGCCACCGTGACAATGCTCACTGATGGCTCACTCATGCGTCTGGGCAAAGATGATTTCAACAATTTGCTCAATGAACCGATGAGTGATTGGGTTGACTACAACGAAGCCAGGGAAATTGTTGCCAGTGGCGGCCACTGGCTTGATGTGCGTTTGCCGAGTGAGTTTGAAGCATTTCATGAAGACGGTGCGATCAACATCCCACTCTATTTTATCCGCCTGAAACTGAATACCCTGGATCCAGGGAAGACGTATGTACTGTGTTGCGATACCGGACGGCGAAGTTCTGCCGGAACGTTTATCCTGAATGAACGTGGTTTTGATACCTGGGTTTTGCGTGGCGGGCTTAATAACAACCCGACTGATGTCTAGTAAAAAACCCGCGTCTGAACAAATTCGAATCGCGGTTTAATCGTTCCTGCCTGTTACATCGTATGGGTTGGTTTGTCGCCGCCCAGTGCTCCAGCCAGGTAATTTTCTATTTTTTTCTGGGTTGTGCCGCCATCCTGATCGCTGAATTGCACACCAATGCCTGCCGTGCCCTGGGCACCCTTCGGAGTCAACCAGATCACCTTACCGGCAACCGGTATTTTTTCTTCCTCCCCCACCAGGTTGAGCAGCATGAAAACCTCATCACCGAGGCTATAGCTGCTACCGGTCGGAATAAAGAGTCCGCCATTTACCACAAAAGGCATATATGCGAGATATAACGCACGCTTATCCTTGATTGTAAGGGTCAGTAACCCTGGTTTTGCCATACCGTTAAGCCGTAAAAAACTGTAATAACCATGCTCACGTGTCCGACACTAGTCTCCTGCATACCATCGGGTCAGGACATCGGTCAGATGCAATTCAAAATTCAACCCTGAACCCTGAATCCGGCGTAATTCGCCAATCTGGCGCAAAACCGTGAAGGACGACTCCATGTTTAGCGTTTCCCCAGATTTTTGCAAGCGGTCAACCTCAGGTTTTGCTATCGGTTTGTGCTCATGGCGGGCAATCTGGGTGCGAATTTCTGCACTCAACTGGTTGAATAGCCAGCGCAGGCAAGGCTCCGGGTCATATTTAACCCAACGCTTCGCTACATTCGCCGGGGTTTTTGTCCGCTGCTGCAGTGCTGAGAGATCCTGGGTCATTTTTGCAACAAGTTGGGGAAACTCAATTTGCTGCCACTCCAGCGCCGCCAACGGAGCGCCGGCGCTTAGTTCAAGCGCAGCTTGCCAGTCCACGTCCGGTTCTAAGCCATGCAACCATTTACCGGCAACCTGACGATCCGGCAGGGCTACCCGAACCCGCTGGCAACGACTCACAATCGTAGCCGGCAAGCGGGACAGCGAATCGGCAACCAGAATCAGAAAACTGTTGGTTGCAGGTTCCTCGAGTGTCTTCAGCAGGCAGTTGGCCGCCGATATCGTCATGGCCTGGGCCGGAGCGACGATTACCACCTTGGCGCCACTTTGATGGCTCGTCAGGGCCAGGAATTCGATCAATTCACGTACCTGTGCAACCGAGATTGTCTTCTTGTCCTCCAACGGTTGTAACAACCTGAAGTCCGGGTGCACGGGCAACAACTCTTCGTCAATGCGGCCTGCACCCAGCCGGGTTGGATCAGGGCTCCCGGCGGTATGCTCAAGCAACTGTTCCATGAGCCAGAACGCCAGTAATCGTCGCCCTACCCCGACCGGTCCGTGAATTAGCACAGCATGCGGCAACTGGCCGCGATCAAGTAGCGCTGCCAGGCGCTCAGATTCTGTTTTAAGCCATAAAGGAAGGTTCATTATAATGTTATATAACAATCTATTATCAATGTTTATTAAAGTTTTTCTGTAAGTATAGTTCTAAGCGCTGTCTGCACCTCTTCGAGTGACCCTGATGCATCAATGAGCGCTATTCGTGCCGGATAACAAGCAGCACGCTGCTGATATTTTTCTCGAACCCGGGCAAAAAATGCTGCTTCTTCAACTTCAAATCGGTCCGAGATGCCACGCGCATCGCGTCGCGCTGCCGATATTTCCGGCGCTGCATCCAGCAGGATCGTCAGATCAGGCTCAAGACCCTGCAGGATGAATCCCTCAAGTACGGCAATATCGCGGTCTGACATGCCCCTGCCACCCCCCTGATAGGCATAGGTAGCATCAATGAAGCGATCACAAAGCACCCAGTCACCACGTTCCAGTGCAGGTCGAATAACTTGCTCCAGATGATCGGCGCGGGCAGCGAACATCAGCAGCAGTTCACAATGATCGGTCATGCTGCCCTGCGCAGACTCCAGCAACACAGCGCGGATTTGCTCCGCGACAGGCGTCCCCCCGGGTTCCCGGGTCATGACAACAGTCTTGCCGCAGGACTGTAAATAATCACTGATAAATTGCAGGTTGGTCGATTTTCCGACCCCCTCGGAACCCTCAACGGTAATGAACTTGCCCCTTGTTGCAGTCATCAGCGTAACGTACCTTGGCCCCGTTGCTGTTTCAACATAGCCAGATAGCGCGCCACTGCCGCGTTGTGCTCCTCTAGCGTGGCAGTGAAATAGTGGCTGCCATCGCCATTACCCGTTGCCACAAAATACAGTGCACCCCCTGGTGCAGGATGCGCCATAGCCTGGAGTGCGCTCTCGCCGGGCAGTGCGATCGGCGTTGGCGGCAACCCTCTGCGAACATAGGTGTTGTAAGGAGAATCCGTTTTCAGGTGGTGATGCGTAAGGTTGCCGTCAAAAGACTCGCCCAGACCGTAGATAACGGTCGGGTCCGTTTGCAGACGCATGCCTTGCTCAAGCCGGCGGATGAACACACCAGCAACCTGCGACCTTTCTGCACTAAGGGCAGTTTCCCGCTCGACAATTGAGGCCAGAATCAGGCCCTCATAGGGGTTTCCCAGTACGGTGTGTGGTTCGCGACCGGACCAGGCCAGGTTTAGCCGTTCGATCAATAATTCGTGTGACTGGCGCAGCAGTTCGACATCTGTCGTACCACGTGGAAAGTGATAGGTATCGGGGAAAAACAATCCTTCGGGATGTGGATAATCGAGGCCGAGTATATTGTTCAGATCGACCAGTGAGTTCAGTTCGAGGGTATGAGAAATTGCCGGGTGGTTGGCCAGGGCCTCGAGAAGCTCTGCAACTGTCCAGCCTTCAATGATTGTAATCGAGTGCAACTTGACGCGGCCCTTAACCAACGTGTCCAGCAACGAGCCCGGCGTAGTGCCGGTCTCAAGTACATATTCACCGGCCTGGATGCGCCCTGCGAGGCCGGAGATTCGCCCATAACCGGCAAAAATGGCAGGTGACTGAAGTACGTCATGTCTGGCCAGTTGTTTGGCAACACCCCGCAGAGAATTACCGCGTTCAATGATCAGGGTGTATCCATCCGGAGCTATTTTTAGTGGCGTGGCCAGGTAATCCTGCAACCACAGGTAGGTACTGCTTAAAGCAAGCGCAACGATTAAAACCCCGATAAGACCTTGCTTCACAGGCCTGCACACTCACTGATACCCATATCGGTCAACTCAGCCATGAGACTACGTGTAACCGCTCCCACCGGGTAAGCTCTGTCTGCGATGCGACATACTGGCCAGAGTCCGATCAGGCTATTGGTCACGAACAGCTCATCAGCATCTGTCAGGCTTTCGCGCAGCACGTCTTCGACGCGCCACTGCAATCCGATCCGTTCGGCTCTTTCTAATATAACTCTTCGCATAACTCCGTTGATGCCGCATGTCGCCAGGTTGGGTGTGACAAGAGCACCATGCCGGACAAGAAACAGGTTGGACATCGTACCGCATATAACATACCCATCTGCTGTGCTCATCAGGCCTTCGGTGATCGTTTCACCCTTCCATTCGGCACGTGCAAGTACCTGCTCCAGCCGCCCAAGGGTTTTCAGACCAGCAGTAGCCGGGCTACGCCCTATTGATGTTGAACAATGCCGCACAACAATACCGTCAATATACTTTTTTCGAGCCGGAGCTACACCAGGCAGCAAGCCGAGCAGTCGCGACGAGGTTGCCTGATCAGGCGGCGAATAGCCCCTTTGTCCCGTGCCACGGGTCAGAATAATTTTCAACGTCCCATAGTCAGAATTTTTTGCGAGTTCACCGGCCTCCGCGACAAACAAATTTCGTTCAGGTGCCGAAATATTGAGTTGCTCGGCACCGTTCAGCAAGCGATCCAGATGATAGTCAAGAAACCGTAATTGTCCTTCGCGTACTGCGATAGTTTCAAATAAGCCATCACCATAGGTAAACCCACGGTCAGTAACCGCGATGCGATCGCCAGCGACACCATCAATCAACCAGTTATTCATATTGATTAGCGCACGACGACAGGTCGGTTTGTGTCAGTGCAAATATTAGACCTTTTGCCTTGGCCCGCGCCTCTGCGAGTTCTTGCTCAGGCACGGAATCCGTGACGATACCGCAACCAGTCAATAACGACAGCTCATTACCGATCATCGTGATACACCGAATCAGGATACTCAAATCACCACTACCGTCACGGTTTATATAACCCATGGCACCGGTATACAGTCCCCGGGGTCGCCCTTCCAGTTCATCGATGATTTCCATACAGCGTACCTTTGGGCAACCAGTGATGCTGCCGCCGGGGAAAACTGCTGCGATTGCAGTGCCCGGTGTCATGCCCTCTACCAGTTTCCCCTGGATGTTCGACACGATGTGGTGAACGTGTGAATACGACTCTACAACCATGAATTCATTGACTTCGACACTTCCCGCGCGACAGATACGCCCGAGATCATTGCGTTCGAGATCAATGACCATGACATGTTCTGCACGCTCCTTCGGATTATCCAGCAGCTCGGAACGTTTCGGTATATCGTCACCACCTGGCGACAGCCTTGGGCGAGTGCCGGCTATCGGTCGTGTCTCAACAACATCATCGCCAATGCGCAACAGACGTTCCGGAGACGAACTGATGACAGCAAGGTCATCAAAAACTGCAAGACCGGCAAAGGGTGCCGGATTGGAAGTTCGTAACCGCTCATAAATATCAATCGGCTGAATACCGGGGCGCAGATTGCCACGCCATTGACGAGACAGGTTGGCTTGAAAAATATCACCGGCAACGATATACCGCTGGGCAGCCCTGATCGCAGCAATAAAATTATCCGAATTCTCCTCTATTAACTCACCAAGCAGGATACTTTCAAGCGAATCGCAACTGCGAACAGGGGTTACGGACAACGTATCAAGGTCATGCATGATGTGTCGGACCTGCACATCATAACCGGCTTCAGCAGCAATCCAAGCCTGCCGTTCGCTGTGATCACGAATTATCGCAATCGGCACGCGGGATGCAATTGCAACGGGACAATCTGGCCGGGTTTGCAGTTCGAGTGTTGGTTCGATTTGTTGCGCCAGTTCATAACCGAGCAGCATGAACCAACCGCCGGTAAACGGTTGAGCATGGTTTTGCATGACGGGTATCGACTCTTCTGACCACCAGTTGTCGAAGGCCGCGAGGAAATCAGTGGAATCACCCGGAGCGTGACCGGTCAACGAAAAGTCAGAATTAAGGCGCAAAGTTTCCTGAGGGTAAGCAAACAACAGGTCATAGCGACCAAGTGCAGAACCATCGGCAACACTTTCCAGCAGATATGGATACCGGGAAGGATTAAGGCTATGCAGTGCCGCAAGATTTTGCGGCCACTCGATATCAGTCCTGGTCATGAATTGATTGGTGGGTTTCATCAGGGGCTCACCCCATTGGGATCTGACACACTCAGCGATTCACCTGTGGGAGCACTTATAACCACTCACACAACATGGTCAACATGTGTGTCTGCGCCTACCTTTAATTGTTCAGAGTCGGGTGAAAATCAGGCTGCCATTAGTACCGCCAAACCCAAACGAGTTAGTCAACACCGACTTGACAGCCATGTTGCGTGCCTCCCCGGGTACGTAATCCAGGTCGCACTGTGGGTCCGGGTTATCAAGATTGATGGTTGGCGGCACTATCTGATCTATAATGGCCATAACGCTGAAAACAGCTTCTATGGCACCGGCAGCACCGAGCAAATGACCCGTGGTGGATTTAGTCGAACTGACTGCAACCTGGTTGGCATGAGTACCAAATACGGATTTAATGGCGCACGTTTCAGCTATGTCACCAAGTGGTGTCGAAGTACCGTGCGCATTGATGTAGCTGATGTCAGCAAGATCCTGGCCTGAGTCTTGCACCGCTGAGCTCACACACAGTGCTGCACCAGCACCATCATCTGCGGGCGCGGTAATATGGTGGGCATCACCACTCATGCCAAATCCGGATACTTCGGCAAGAATTTCGGCGCCACGTTTCTGCGCCGATTCATACTCTTCCAGTACCAGGCACGCGCCGCCGGCTCCGAGGACGAATCCATCACGATCAATATCCCATGGACGACTTGCCGCCTGTGGATCATCGTTACGTTTGGATAATGCACGAGCTGAGCAAAAGCCGCCAAGACCCAGGATTGTAATAGGTGCTTCACCACCACCCGCCAGCATTGCGTCAGCATCGCCATAAGCAATCGTACGAGCCGCTATGCCGATGCTATGCGTCGCGCTGGTACACGCGGTCACCAGGGCGATATTCGGGCCCTGAAAACCATGGCGAATCGAAATATGCCCGGAAATCATATTGATGATGCTGCCGGGGACAAAAAATGGTGAAATCTTACGCGGAGAACCCGAATCGGCATACTTCTGATAGTTCTGCTCGATGGTGCTCAGGCCACCAATTCCCGAACCCATAGCAATGCCGACCCGCGGACCCGGGTAAAACTCTGTTGATATTCCGGATTGCTTGACGGCTTGTTCGGCAGCTGCAATTCCATAATGAATGAATGGATCAACTTTGCGAATGTCCTTGGCCGGCATGTATTCGGTTGCATCAAAATCCTTGATGCAACCTGCGAAAGTTGTGCTGAAATCACTTACATCGAAATCCTTAATCGGACCGATGCCGCTGCGACCTTCAACCACATTCTTCCAGGCAGTCGCCACATCATTTCCGACTGGGGAAATGGCACCTAAACCTGTTACGACGACACGTCGTTTGGTCATATCATATCTTCAAATGAATGTCAGACAGTCGCACCAGGCGACCTGAGCCTGCAATATACGCAGGCTTGGAGATCAGGCCGCGTCTGAACGGGATTTTATGAAATCGATGGCTTGTTGAACGGTCGTAATTTTTTCCGCATCTTCATCAGGAATTTCGGTTTCAAATTCCTCTTCCAATGCCATAACCAGTTCAACCGTGTCGAGCGAATCAGCGCCAAGATCATCGACGAAAGATGCTACGTTGGTCACCTCTTCCTCTTTGACGCCGAGTTGTTCGGCCACGATGTTCTTAACTTGTTCCTCAATGCTGCTCATACTATTTTCTCCCTCTCTAACTACAGAGTATTTACTGTGTTCAATCCGGGAACCGGACTCGCCGGCGGGTATTTTAAGGGAATGTTAACGGCCGTGCTACTACTGTGCCAAGTTTCGTCAAGTATCTTTAAGCGGTAATTATTGCCTGTTAAATCATGCAGATACTACTGTTTGCCTAGTCAGCTTGGTCCGCTAAATGCTTACTGGCGAGGCGCTTTCATGAATAAATTGTATCTGCCAACCTGCAGTTGGCGGCTCTCAGACCCCATCTACATCGCCATACCGCCGTCGATACGGATAACTTCTCCTGTAACATAGTCAGAAGCCGGTCCAGAAAGAAAGACTACCACGTTCGCAACGTCTTCGGGTGTGCCGAGTTTCCGCATGGGTATCTGCTGTTCGAGTTGTGACTTTGTATCGTCACCCAGAGAATCGGTCATCGCAGTCTGGATAAAGCCGGGCGCTATGGCATTAACGCAGACTCCACGGGATGCAAATTCACGAGCTGACGATTTAGTGAAACCAATCACACCGGCTTTAGATGCGGAGTAGTTGCACTGGCCGGCGTTACCTGTGATTCCAACCACAGATGCAACGTTGACGATCTTGCCCCTGCGTTGCTTGAGCATGATTCGGGCAACGGCTTTGGTGCAATTGAATACGCCCTTGAGATTGATACCCAATACCAGGTCCCAGTCCTCCTCCTTCATACGTAACAGCAGGTTATCCCGGGTGATGCCCGCGTTGTTAACCAGAATATCGATGGCGCCAAAGTCCTTGTGGATCTGTTCGATACCTTGGGTGATCTCATCAAAATCCATTACGCTGGCCTGGTAAGCTTTTGCCGCCACGCCGTACTCTCGAATCTCAGCTGCAGTCTCTTCGACCGCGTCAGCCACATCGATGATTGCGATATTCGCCCCGGCTTCAGCCAGCGCGATGGCGGTGGACTTACCAATGCCCTGACATCCACCGGTGACGATTGCCAGTTTGCCGTCAAGAATCTTCGCGCCATTCATGCTTAGTCGCTCCTGTTTATTAGCTGCTAAGAATTTTTGTGTTCTGCATTAGTCGGCCAGCCGTCCAGTGAGCCGCGCATTATAACCGTGCCCGGAAACGGTACCAGAGGCGGTAAGCAATTCCCGTGATTAACCCACCGAGCGCACCCCACAGATGTGCATCCGTCACAACTGCCCCACCGACCACTCCTTCCGAGAACGGCATCGCGCCCATGGTTTGCTCCCACAGCAGTTTACCCGTGACCCCCGCCAAGAGCCCCCAGGCCATGCGATCGCTATGTTTGAGCCAACTTAAGGCACCAAATACGAACAGTCCGTGCAAAGCCCCGGACATCCCAACCACCCAATAGACATCAGGGGTCCACCAGTACAGGCCAAGACTCGCGGCCAGACAGCAGGCAAGTAATACGACCAGCCAGACCGCTGACGACACTTCGTCGGCAAATAACCAACCAATCAGAAGGAATCCTGCAACATTCAGGATCAGGTGGTTCCATCCCAGGTGGATAAAATTTGCAGTTACCAGCCGCCATGCTTCCCCGGCAACTAGCGCAGCACGATCGAAACGTAGCATGGCTTGCCAGTCTGCGGGTAAGGATTGCAAAGCTGCCATTAACACGGCTACCAATAACCATGGGCGCATGGCATGGACAGGGATATCTGCTAAATATCGTTTTATATCATATGGTAATGACATTTTATTAATGCATTGTGTAGGCTAAGTTAATGACAAGGATCGATGGTGCAGCACCATAAATCAATTCATACTGGGATTGAAGTTGCTGACACGGTCGAACAGTCGCTTTAGAGTGCGCCGGATCATCTCAGAAAAACGAGCTATTTTCATGACATCGAGAAAGACTTCTTGCCAGGCTGTTCATCATGACGGATTTACGCTGATCGAAATAATGGTCGTCGTCGTGATCCTCGGTATTCTCGCCGCGTTGATTGCACCGAACGTAATCAACCGCATCGACGATGCACAGGCAGTCAAGGTTCTGCAGGACATACGCACCATTGAGAGTGCCCTCAAGCTGTACCGGTTGGATAATTTCCGCTACCCCGATACTGAGGATGGTCTTGATGCACTGGTTACACCACCACAGGATCCAAGTGTGCGCTGGCCTGCCGGCGGTTACCTGGATCGCTTGCCGAAAGATCCATGGGATCAGCCCTACTTATACCTGCATCCAGGTAATCAGGGTGAGTACGATGTCTATTCACTAGGCAGGGATGGCCAACAAGGTGGCGAAGGCCTTGATGCGGACGTAGGCAACTGGTCAATAGATTAGCGCACGCGCCGGGCAAACAGGCGCCGACACCGGACGCTCCAATGTCAAGACCAATTCATTCAGCGGGCTTTTCACTCCTCGAATTGCTCGTTGTGGTGTTCATTATCGGTATCCTGGCTACTATGTTTACGTTGTCGGTCGGCGTACTCGGTGACGATAGTGAACTGGGAAAAGAAACTGCCCGACTCCAGGCGCTGCTGAACGTCGCTCGTGAAGATGCCGTGACTCAAGGGCGTGAACTCGGCATGCGTTTCTACCCCGATGGTTATGAATTCGCAATTTTTGAGGAAGACTTCATCGAATATTACGATCCGGGCGATGAAACACAGAGTCAGTCCAAATGGACCGTAATGGGTCCGGGCACTTTACTCAAGCCACGCCAGATGCCTGAAGGCATTGTCATTGAACTGGAAATCGAAGGTCGCGAGATCATCCTCGACGCACAGGAAGAACCGCAGAACGACAGTTCCGACCCTGATGAGGAGGCTGAACCTGAGGCCTATCGCCCACAGGTCTGGCTTTATTCAACAGGCGATATAAGCCCCTTTGTTATTCGCTTTCGCCGTAAATTTGCTAATGAAAGTCAACTGCTGGAATTCAATATCGACGGTTCGGTCGAGCCTGGCGGGGGTTGAGCACAGTGGCAATAAAGCAACGACAACCGGGAACAGACTGCCGCGCATTCACGCTCATCGAAGTGCTGGTTGCGATGGCCATCCTGAGCCTGGCAATGATCTCTGTTTTCAGTGGCATGAGCCAATCGCTGAGTGTCACAACCCGTCTGCGTGACAAGACCCTGGCGAGCTGGATTGCCACTGACCAGATCACCAAACTGCAGATAACCGGCGAGTACCCCGATGCGGGTAACCGTCGCGACCAGGTCGAAATGGCCCATATGGACTGGGTTTATGAACTGAAGATCGCGAAAATTCCGCAACTCGATATGCGCCGTATCGATGTCACGGTTAGTTTTGCTGACTCGCCAGACGATATTCTGGCAACCGTGATCGGCTTTATCGGGCCACCGCAGACCACTACGGCTATACCGGGAACCCAACCCGGTACCGGAGAAACTGATTCTGGGTTCGGCGCCGGCTGGGAGCCTCCGCAGGAAGATTTTGGGGCATCAGAATGACCCGATACCGTGAGCAATTCAGGTGCGTTGCACGATCGCCGTATGCCCATGGTTTTACACTCATTGAACTGTTAACAGCCATAACTATCTTCGCCATTATTAGCGCGCTGGCACTGGGCGGCCTGAATGCAATCGCGACGCAACAGGCGATCGCAAAGGACCAGATTCAGCGTCTCGGTGCTTTGCAGCGCACAGTACGTTATTTAACCGAGGACTTTGCTCAGCTGAACCCCCGGTATGTTCGCGACATTCTTGGTCAGGGCAGTGAACCACCACTGACCGCGGATCTGATTGACGGCACACTTGTCAGGCTCAGCCGTGGAGGCTGGCGTAACCCGGTACCTGTTCAGCGTGGCACACTGCAACGTGTCCAATACCGCATAGAGGATGAAGTCCTGTTCCGCGAATATTGGCCCGTCATGGATTACCCCTTGGGGATGGAGCCTCGACAACTTGAGTTGATCGATGACGTTGACGAGATCAGGATCGAATATCTGGATTCACAGTCACAGTGGCACGCCCAGTGGCCACCCTTACGCCAGCAAAATTCAGACAGCTTTATCTATCCCGGTGCGGTCAGGATTACACTGATGCTGGCAGACTGGGGTGAGATCGTCCGGATCGTGGACCTGCTCTAGTCATGGACTATTCACACACATCCGCACACCAGCATGGTATTGCCCTGATTACTGCTTTGCTGGTTGTCGCAATTACAACAATTCTCGCGGCAGAACTTGCCTGGGAATTACATGTCGACATCCAACGCAGCGAGTCCCTGTTGTTACGCAATCAGGCCATTCAATTCGCGCGGGGCGCAGAACTGATGGCCGCCGATGGTTTGCGTAAAGACTATGAGAATGATACCGAAGACAACCAGCACTGTGATTATCCAGGCGAGGGCTGGGATGAAGAAATAACGCTCCCGTTCGAAGGCGGCACAGTGCGCGGTAAAATCACCGACATGCAGGGTCGTTTCAACCTGAATGAACTGGTTGTAGATGGAAAAAAAAATCAGCAAACCGTTGATTTTTTCAGCCGGTTGCTCGAACGTCTCGATCTTGATCGAAATCTGGCCGCAAAAATTCTGGACTGGATAGATCCTGATCAGGCTGAAGAATTTGGCGGTGCCGAAGACAGTACCTATACCACACAAACACCTCCCTATCGCACATCGAACACGTGGTTTACGACCACGACTGAATTGATGGCCGTGGACGGATTCATTGATCCTCTGGCACCTGATAAAGACAAATATCGTTTGCTCGAACGGTATGTAGCCGCATTACCGGGCGGTCAGAAAATTAACGTAAACAGTGCCGAAGACCCGTTATTGCTGGCCATGGCGGAAAATTCAGGTTCACAGGACGCATCAGCACTGCGTGCCAACCGGCCGTATTGCTCTATTATTGCAGCTCAGGGCAGCACGGTTGCTTTCATGGATGATGCTGATGGGCTGATTAAGCCGGAATTTGCGACCCGTTACCTTGATGTTGGCTCGCGCTTCTTTCAACTTAAAGTACTGGTAACTCTTGGCACTACCCAGCTCACTATGTACAGTCTGCTCTACCGTGATTCGAATGGACTGGTAACGACCAAGCTGCGGTATTTCGACACTAAATGATCGGATCTATAATTCTGTCATATGGCTGATTTTCTTGTATTGCGCTTTTCTGACCTGCCGACCGAACCGGTCGAATGGATCAGTGTCGATCAATTCGGGGCTCAGCAAGGCTCGATTGAACACGGTGATATGCAGGCGGTCGCAGCTGTGGCTCAGGGCAAACGTATCATCGCGCTTGTACCGGGTATCGATGTATTGCGGACGTCCGTCGATATGCCCATACGAAATCATGCCAAGTTACTGCAGGCTATTCCATTTGCCATGGAAGATCAGCTGGCGGGTAGCATCGAGGAGCTGCATTTCGCCGTAGGCAAGCGCAACGATAACGACCGGATACCGGTTGCAGTTGTGCAGCACCGGAAAATGGAGGTCTGGCTGGAGCAAATCCAGACCGTCGAACTCGATCTCATCGGCATATATACCGATGCTGATGCATTGGGTGATATGCCTAATACGACGATCCTGCTGGTTGAAGCACAGCGAGCCACATTACGCCATTCTGCAGGACAGGTTGCTTCAACTGATGTTGGTTCGATCAATACATTGATTGACGTATGGTTAGGCTCCCACCTTCGCACTGACGAAGATGAACTACCGCCACCGATCAACCTGCTGATTTACGTAACGCCTGAGTACGAAACCACACTGCAACCCGTTATCGATCGCTTGCGTTCCAGGGTTGAGACTCTTGATATCAAGACTTTGCCTGACGGCGGACTGCCACGCATGGCTGCACAGAGTATCGCTGCCCCTGGCATCAATCTGTTGCAGGGCACCTATGCTCCCCGCTCAACATTGGGTGTCTACTGGCCTTTCTGGCGGGTTGCAGCTGCTCTGTTGATCGGCTTATCCATCACCGTGCTCGGCTCGAAAATACTTGAAATCTCAAGCCTTAACAGACAGGTGGCCGGACTGGATCAATCTATCGAACAGGCCATGCATTATGTGTTTCCGGAAGTTCGGGAGATACGCGATGCCCGCGCGTTATTCGAGAGCAAGCTGCGCTCGCTGGGCAGAGTAGACCCCGCCGCCGCAGGTTCTGGATTTCTGGGCACACTGGATCATGTTGCTGGTGCGGTCAGCAAACAGAGCGGCAAGGCAGCGGCGATCGAATCAATTAATTACCGCTCTGGCATCATGGAACTACGAATTGTGGCCCCCGATGTAGATTCGCTGGATAAAATCCGTGAATCGATATCGAAGGATAGCGGCTTACAGGCCGAAATACAGTCTGCCAACCCGGATGGTGACAAAGTACGTGGACGCCTGCAGATCAAACCTGCAGGCGCATAGTCTAGGTATTGCCGATGAAAGAATGGTTCCAGAAACTAGATCCACGTGAACAATTACTTGTAAGCGTAGCGGCAATGCTTGCCGGTATTGCTCTGATCATAATACTTGCCATCCGACCCATCGTTAACACTACGAACAAGGGTCATGAACGTGTTGCTGACAAACGTGAGTTATTGTCTGAACTTGAGCGGGTAGCTGAACGAATTGGGCCCCAATCCGGTGCCGGCCAGCTTTCACCGGGTGCTGACAATCAATCATTGGTAGTCATCGTCGATCGCTCAACGCGCAATAATGGTCTGGCTATGTATCTGAAACGCAATCAACCGGACGGTACCAGCAGTATTCGCTTGCGCTTCGAGAATGCTCCGTTTGATGTCGTCATAGAATGGCTCGGCGACCTCAAGAGCCGATATGGATTAATGGCCACAGCCGCCAACATTGACACGACCAGTACGAAGGGCCGTGTTAACTGTAACCTGACTTTATCGCGAGGCGGCGGCTAAATACGATGCGCCGCACTTACCTGCTAACCGGCGTCGGTATCGCCAGCTTCATCCTGTTCATTATCGTCACGGTACCGGCCAGCATCATTACCAACCAATTGAGGTTTATCGGACCTGGGAGTGTGCAGATTAATGGTGTTGATGGCACTGCCTGGAACGGTCGCATACGGTCTCTTAATATCAACGGTATTCAGTTGCATGATACATACTGGGACCTGAGTCCGGCCGCCCTGTTGCTGGGTCGCCTGTCGGCGAGTGTTATGACCCGCGCCGCAGGTAGCGAAATTTCGTTCACTGCCACGCTACGCGTATCCGGCAATATGGCAATACATGATCTCGACGCTACAGGTCCGGTGAGGCCAATCGCCAGTAAATTTAATCTGCCGATAACCACCGGACGCTATCAGGTTCAGTTGTCCGCATTGAACATCAATGATGGCTGGCCAACGCGCTTTATTGGCTCTGGTCAGGTCACCGACATTCCGCTCAATTTCATGGGCGGCACCAGCGGGCCAACCGGGAGCTACAGGATTATTTTCGACATCGAATCGGTATCATCTGATGGCCGTTTATTGGGAATGCTGTCAGACGATGGCGGACCGGTCGAAGTGGGCGGCAATATCGAGCTGACACCGCCGATGAACTATGCACTGCAAATAAAACTGAAAGCACGCCCAGGTGCCCCGACTGAAATCACCCAGGCATTAAATTTGGCGGGCCCTGTCGGTCCGGATGGACGCCACGAAATTTCATTCGCCGGTTCGCTGTAATTCATCACAATCTACGAGATGAAAAACCTGCAATAACGGAAAGTAAAGAGCCGTTCGTATCTCCCTGTCTTCAGTCGCGCGTAACAGATCGCGATACCGGCTTAACTGCGGGCGGTAACGTGTCGCTTCTGAAGCAAGAAAAACCTGCAAATCGCCGCCCTCGTGGCTGCTCGTCTTGTAATCGATAATCCAGCGTATTCCATCTGCGCATACAAAGGTCCGGTCGATTACAGACTGTTCGAAGTCATGTGCACCAGTATTGGTAAACGGCAACTCAACCGTGGCCTGTTCATGCTGATCTGACAGCATCCAGCGACCTTTCTGGTCGCTCAGGGTTTTCTTCAATGCATCTGCCACCCGGTTCTCGGCCTGTTGCAACATGCGTTTCTCAGTGCCCAGCTGACATAACTTGCGTCGCAACGCGGGTCGCTGATTATCAATCACAACATCGTTGTAGTTCTCGACACCCTGCGTGGCAATCTGTTGCAACCAGCGATGCACAACGGTACCAACATGCCTGGCCCACAGCGAGGCCCACTCAAATTCAACTTCGTCCATTACAGGGGTGCTGAATTCCGGTAATTCCGGCCTGGCTACCTGGCGCAGACGTTGTGTTTTGACCGTAAACCATTCTGGTTTTCGTTCCCATGTTCGTGGTTTGTCTACTGGACCCGGTAATTTCTTGCCCGCCTCCGTAACGAAACTATCTGGCAGCAGCGACCATAATTCCGCCAGTAAGGTCGATTTATCGGGATGCGTCAGAGTCACCGTATCATCGCTATCAAGCTGCAATTGTGCGAACAGGTGCAACCGGTGCCTGGCTCGGGTTGTTGCAACATACAACAATCGCTTCAGCTCATAGGCCTCCTGCTGTTGTTCAAAACGCCATAACAACTCGAACAAGGGGTCGGTTTTTTCAGCTGATGGCGTGATCGGTGCTACGACCAGCGGCTCCTCACCCTCGGTGCGTGGCAATTCGTGGAACAGCAGAACCGGTTTTTGGCTGGTCCTTGTTTTGTAGCCGAGGCACGGCAAAATCACCGAATCAAATTCCAGTCCCTTCGCCTTGTGCATCGTCATGACCTGGACTTGTCCATCACCTCCACCGCGGGTAATGGGTTGCTCAGCAAGGTGATGCAGCAATTCCGCCCCATCGATGCAATCACTGCCTTGCTCCACTGTACCGAGGAGGGCGAGATAACGACCGACCAACTCAAAGTCTGCGGTGTTATTCAGCGTCTGGGGGCCGTGCAAACGAACCCATGTCCCTTCGATAAGCTCCCGCAAGCCGATTGCCCCACGGCGATCAAGAGTTGCCGCCATGATGTATCTAAATGCCGCCAGCCTGACCTGACCATCGTCACTGAGTCGACCACAGATCATCGGATCGTTGATTGATTGCCACAGGCTTGTCTCATGGTTCTCAGCCGCCAGGATATGCAAATCCTCGAGTAACAGGCCGGTCCACGGTGCCCGCAGACACGCAAGCCATGCCAGCCGGTCGCCCAGATGGGTCACGGCACGGGTTAATGCCAGCAGGTCTTGCACCACTTGCTGATCATCGAGATTTTCCAGATCGGTTGCGGTGTAGTCGATGTGCCTGTCACGTAATGCAGAACAGACTTCCCGGGCATGGCTGCGACTACGGACGAGAATTCCGATCGAATCATCCGGATAATTATTCCGGATCTCAGCTACGAGTACTGCAACTTTCTGTCCCTCGTCCTCACGTTGTCGGTAGGCAACGTCATGCCAAAAAATACCGGAATCCGGGGTACTTTCCAGCCACGGGGTACTCGGCTTGAATTGAACGGCCCCGGTCGTAGCATCGCTGCCCTCGCCCATGACCTTCCTGAACACCCTGTTAAACCATTCGACGATGGCCTGGTCGGAACGGAAATTGGTTTTCAGCGTCAACGATTCTGGCTTCAGGTCACCAATTCCATGTTGCTGAGTCTCGATGAACAGGCCGACTTCAGCCTCCCGAAAACGATAGATCGATTGCATCGGATCGCCAACGAGAAACAGACTTCGCCCTGACTCACTCCCCCAACCTGCTGTCAACTGCTTGATCAGGTTGTATTGCGAACGTGATGTATCCTGAAATTCATCGACCAGGATATGCTGAATCTGGTAATCAAGCGCCAGGCTCAGTTCCGTTACATCATCATCAGAACCGAGTGAGTGCAGTGCCTCCTGAGCAATCTCCGTGTAGTCAGTCAGTTCGCGTTCAGCAAACATTTGTTTCAGAACTGCAACCATGGTCGGAAGCACCCGGAACAAGGCAGCTAAAACATGCCACTGCGTGTCGCTATAGTGCGGATCGGGTAAAGCCTGTATGTTGGCAAGTGCCACTTCGAAGTTTGGATAAGCAGGCAATGTTTCCAGCACCTTCAGTGCGCGCTGTTTTTCAGCTTTTCGTGCCGGCGGGAACCCGGAGTTCTTGTTCAACGTCTTGCGCCAACAACCACCCTTGGTCAGCAAGGTGTCAGCCAGAGTGCGCCACAACGACAGGTTTTCAATGGTCAGGCCAGGTAAAGCCTGTAGCTCCGCCCATGCGACCACGGGTGCATCCGGCTGAATCTCAACAATACCCGCGGCCGCATCCTGTAGCAGGGTCACAATATTATCGGCAAGATCATTTGGAATCTTATCCGCGGCAATGCGCAGCTGGCTTTCAATGAGTTCGCCGAGTGTTGCTTCGAGCCATGCCCTGAGTGCAACAGGGTCGTCTATCTTTCCGCTGCCAATTTTGCGCAGCCATTGGTCACGACGTTGCAGCATCATCTTGAGAAGCGTTTCGAGCCGGTCGGCGACATTATCGCAATGCGCCAGTAACAACCTGATGGCTTCACCAAGCTCGCCATCATCTTTTCCGCAAACAATGATTCGTCGTGCCACCTCTCGATACAATGGTCCGGTATCTTCGAGTAACGTATTCGCAGACGTGAGGCCGGCGCTGAGCGGTGTGCGTCGACCGATACGTGAATTGATCGAATCAATTGTCCCGATACGCAGTCGCGACGGGTGCCCGGCCAGCCCCCAACTCAACCTCTCGTCGCGAGTGACAACCGCACAAGCCAGCCGATAGCTGAGTTGCAGGTGTTCTGTGTCGGGTTCGATTCCATTACGCGCAGCTTGCAACGCTAATTCGACACGCTGGCGCATTTCAGTGGTTGCCTTGCGCGTAAAGGTTATTGCAAGCACTTGCTCGGGCTCATTGACGATCGCGAGTAACCGCAGATAGCGCTGGATCAATAACTCTGTTTTTCCCGAGCCCGCCGGTGCCTGGACAATAAATGAGCACGATGGTTTCAGTGCCCGTTTGCGGACCTCTTCATCCGCCGGCCTGATTTGAGGTGATGACATCAGGTATCACCCCGGCAGTGCGAATGCACCCGCGTCAGCATCGCGAATTCCCCAGTTGCATCTGCATCGTTATCTGCATCGATGCGTAAATCGCCGGCGATAAATTCATCGACCAGTTGCTCCAGCCAATGGCGCCATTCCGCGACCACTTCGCTCCAGTTATCGCCGCCAAATTTGTCGGGGGGAATAATGCCGCCTATGTCGATGTCGTCGGCACCTACTCCGGTCAAAGTGACCTTGTCGTCAATTTTTATCAGTGCAATAGCATCTGCATCACCGGTTACGGAATACAAGGGCAATTGTGGCTCAGCCGGACGTTCACCGCGCCACTTTTCGATACTGAATGCTTTGCCCGTTTTATAGTCAATGATGAGTTTTTGCCCGGACTCCAGTTCATCGATACGATCGATGCGCAGTTTCAATCGAAGCTCACCAATGTGTACCGTGTGCCCGGCTTCAAGTTCTGCAATGGCAAATGGTGAGCGCCGTTGGTCAGTAGCTATAACTTCCTCAAGTAACCGTAACAACCGTTTGTGCTCATTTTTCCGCAGCGCATTCGATAACGGGTGTGCACGCGGTATCAACTTATTAATAGCCTGGTCGGCAGCGGCGTCGATTGCTGCGCGGATCTCAGCTGCAGTAGTTTGTTGCGGGCCGTTTAATGCCTTGAGACGCTGATACAAATCTTCGAGTGCAGCATGAATGATATTGCCCCGCCAGGCAGCATCGATTCCAAATGACGGCACCCGCAGCGGTTTCGCACCGAGCCTGATCTCAAAGAATGCGCGGGCCGGGCAATTAGACTGCAGACTCAAAACACGACTGCCGCCACGAATGGCCGTGGGATCACTAACCGGCGGCACAGGATCATGGCCCAGTACGTCGATGCAAGAGTCGCTCACCTCCATTGCATCTTTACAGGTATCGGGCATCTGTTCGTCGGTCATTTCCGGGACAGACTCCAGAGCCGGGCTGGGTGCCAGTATTGTGCCTGCAGCCTGCCTGGCCCAGCTTACGACCAGGTCTGGAGCGACCAGCATAGTCCGGTCGAGACGTTCTGCAGCTATGCGCCGATACAGCACTGGATTTACTTCCGGTACGCCACGATCACGCTGCAGAAGAACCGGAACCAGTGGATTCACGCGCGGTGAAGGCGGCCAGGCTTCACTCGTCAGGCCGGCACACCAGAGACCATCAAACCGATAACCTTCGAGATCCGCCAGTGACAGAATCTGCACGGCAAAAGCACCGCCACCCCCCCTTACCGGTTGTTCCTGAGCCAGGCTGGCAAGCAGGCTGATGGCTTGGTTGAAGCCAAGCTTGCCAAAATCATTCAAAGACGCGAACTGCTCGAGCAGAGCCTGCCACGCCTTGATTGTTTTAAGCTCATCGTGCGCGAAGGCGCGACTTTTGCCCCAGCCGATCGCACGTAGATACTGTTCAATGGTACCGACCCAATCTCCAGGTTCCTTTTGCTCCTGGCTGCCCCCTGTCGGTGAAGCCAGGTTGAGGCCGGTACGAAGAATAGCCATCATTTGTGGCGTTTCAGCGTCACGATTAACCGCATGCGTGGCAAGCAGCGAGCGTACATCAATCTCGTGAAGTTTCTGCTCCCGACACCATATATCCAGAGCCGCCCGGGAGCCGGCCTCGGTATCGGCACCGCGCAAATAGGGTGAGCGTAATAACTGGCCAAAGTCGCGGTAATCAAGTTTGCCGCCAGGAATGCGTAACGCAAGCAATGCACAATGCACCAGGCCGGTATCGGCCAGCCGCTCGGTGCCGACCGAGCTGACCGCAGTACATCCCAATGCATCGAAACGCCAGTCCGGCTCAAGTGTGTCAAGCAACTCCCGGCGCAAATCAGCACCGTGCCGGGTAATCTGCGGCACAACAATGCCAATCAATGCACGCGGGTTAGTTTTCCTTAGGCTGCACACCCAGGCCGCGATCCTGCGTCGCTCATCGTCAAGGTCAGCGCAACCAACCCGAACCATACTGCCCGCTACTTCTATTTCTGCAGGCAGCCCCCAGCCGGCAAACTGATTGAGTCGCTCGAGTGTTTCAGCCATTTTTTGTAGCTGTGGCATTACCGTATGAAAGCCTAGAAAACGCACCGGGCCCGGCACCTGAATCACACCGGCAGACAGGTCATCACGCGTTAATTGAGCCACTGACCACGGGTCGATCCAGTTTCGTTTACTCAGGTAAGATTTATACCTGACTGCCCAATCGGCAAACAGGTGTTCATCGATGCTGACAGCGGCAGCGGTGAGCTCACGGGTCGAAATCTCCCATTCCCTGCACAACTGCCAGCTCTGCATGACCAGCCTGACAGCGCTCTCCCGGCGCCCCGGAACAACCAGCTGCGAGCTATCCCGCAATTGGTTCTCACCAGCTTGCCTGGCCTGCCGCCGCGACAAAAGTTGCAGTCGGCCGGCCGCACCACTCGCCAGCAATGATTGTTCCCAGAGCCGTTCCTGCCAGGCATTTAGGGAAAGGATATCGGGTGTAGGCCAGGCTTGTTCACCCGCCCGCCTGGCCGCTTCATTGCAACGCCATGTCCAGTGCTGCGCCAGGCCTGAAGTTGCTGTCACGACCGTTCCGCCAAGCGCCAGCTCAGGAAAAAGTGTAGATATATTATTAGTATTCAGTTAGATACATTGCCTTTATAATGTTAATTCAAGCATTATGTTCTGCATAACCCTGTAGAACATCATCAATATTTTTAAATACTGAAGTGATTGACGTCAGATCCGGCAATAACGTAATCCGGAAATGGTTACGGTAGTTGACATTGAAACTGACACCGGGCGCGACCAGCACATGCTTTTGCTCGAGCAGGTCCAGGGCAAATACATTATCGTCGAATTCAGGCAGCACCTTGGTATCAACACCTACGAACGCATACATCGAACCATTCGGTTTTACCACCTGCAGGAAACGGCTGGCCGCAACATTATTGATCACGGCCTGGCGAGTTTCATATAACCTGCCGCCTGGCCTGACGAGTTCGCGAATACTCTGATAACCACCCAACGCTGTCTGGACCGCCCATTGAGCCGGTACATTGCTACACAAACGCAATGAAGCCAGCAGTTCAAGTGCATTCAGGTAACTCTGCGCATGATCGATATTACCAGTGACGATGGCCCAGCCGACCCGATAACCACAGGCCCGATATACTTTTGAAAGACCGCTGAACGTCACGCAGACCCCATCATCGACAAGTGTTGCCAGCGGTACGAATTTTGCGTCGTCGTAGACCATGTCATCATAGATTTCATCACTGAAAATGACGAGATCATGTTGTTCGGCAAGCCGGACGATTGCTTCAAGTGTTGTTTGCGAATAAACGGCACCGGTTGGGTTATTTGGATTGATCACGACAATCGCCCGCGTCCTGGCGTTGATCAGACTGGCCAGTGCTTCAAGATCGGGCTCGTGTCCGGTCTCTGGCGGACACGGGTAATGCACCGGTTTACCCTGGTTCAGCGTCACACCAGCCGTCCACAACGGGTAATCAGGACTGGGTACGAGCACCTCGTCACCGGAATTCAACAGGCCACGCAAGGTCATGTCGATGAGTTCACTGACGCCGTTGCCGATGAATACATGCTCCACCGTGACACCGGCCACACCCCGGTCCTGCTGCTGCATAACAACGGCTTCACGGGCCGGAAAAATACCCTTCTGATGACAGTAGGCTTCGCTGCTCTGCAGGTTTTCGATCATCGCAAGACGCATGGTTTCGGGGGTTCGAAATCCGAAAGCACCCGGATTACCTATATTCAACGAGACTATTTCATAGCCTCTACGTTCCATTTCGTGGGCACGATTGGCGAGCTTGCCGCGAATCTCGTAACGCACGTCTTGTAATGCCGTACTGGTCTTGATCGGGGTCGTCATACCATCATTCCTCTCGGCCTACGTCAGGCTACCTGTTTCTGCAAGACGGTCGCTTTGCTCATGTCAAGGATCATGGCAGCGAGAAACGCGACAAACAGCAGCATGGCGATGACCGCGAATGGCAGGAAATAGGATCCGCTCATGTCGGCGAGCTTGGCAGTCACGAAGGGTCCGGCAGCGCCACCGGCCGCATCGAGTATATTTATAGTGGCCAGGATCTTGCCGAGCGCCCGCATGCCGAACAGATCCGCTGACAGCAGTTGGATCAGGGTATAAATACCGCCCCAGCCGAAACCGAAACCGATGAGCCCGACCCACATCGTTATCGTGCTCGATAGTGCGATCGCGGTCGTAAGAAAGATGCCGCCCACCAGCATCAGAGTCAGCCCCGTAAGCAATATCAGCTTGTGGCCGAACGTTTCTGCCAGGTAACCAGCGAGCAATTTACCGAAGAAGCCGCCGAGAAACAGTATTGACACAGCCGTCGCCGCAACCTGTGGCGGAAAATCCGACTCACGCATGTAGATGAATACATTTGCTTGCATGCCCAGGATCGAATAGAACGTACACATCGCGATCGTCGCCAGGACCCAGAAATTCCTGCTCATCAGCGCCTCACGCAGCGTGTATCCTGACAAGATGGTTGACGTGCTACCCATCACCGATACTTCGCGCTTACCCGCGCTCATTGGACCGTTCTTGAGCAGAAGGAATACGATGGGGACCAGCGCCAGCGCGATCCAGGCCAGCACCTCGAACGCCTGACGCCAACCGCCAATGCCAATCAACCAGGTGTTTAGCTTCGGGAAAAAGGCGTTACCGAGACTGGTCCCGGCAAGTACGATGCCGATGGCCAGCCCACGGTATTTGTCGAACCAGCTGGAAATCAGATAGACATTGATCATGAGACCGCATAGAGCGAGCATCACACCCATACCGATACTGACCCAGTAGATCTCCGTCAGCACTTCGATACGGGCATACAACAGATTGCCGGCCGCCAATAGCGCCAAACCAACGAGGATCAAGGGCTTGACGCCGACTTTATCAGCAAGCCAACCGGAGCCGATACCACACAACGCAGCAGTTCCAAGCATGATGGTATCCCGCAGCTTGATGTCCGACTTCAGGATTTCCTGACCCATCGACTCTGACAGTGTGTTCATGAGTTGAATATCAAAGACCGAGAGGCCGCCGAAGTTCATACCCTGCCCGACAAACATCACAAGGAACGAGCAGGCACAGATGACCCATCGATAGGCGCGGATTTCGGGAGTGCTACCAGTCATTCAATTTAGCCTTTCAGCGATTGACGGAAAAAATACAGCGTGCACAGTAACGGATTAAAACCCCGGGTCCAAGCTGTGCGAGCGGTCTGGGCCACGCAAGGCATATCCGAACGCATAGCGGAGCATCATTGCGGACGTGATGCAAGGCCAAGCAGAGCCGCGACAATATAGGCGATGATCGACACCAGCAGACCGGTTAAGGCCGGCACCATCGAATCGGCGCTGACGAGGATATTGTTGGTATTCATGATCGCAGCAGCCGCACCCATGAGGTAAGCGACGACCGCAGCCGGATTCCATGCCGGTGCATGCTCCAGCATCCGGGGTTCGAAACGCATTTTCTGCACAACATAGTAATGCGCAATAACCGGACCGATCAGGGGTGGAACTATGCTGGCTAAAAATTCAATCCAGTCCATGAAATGCTGATAAATCCCGAGACCAACAAGAGTACCGAGTGCGCCACAGATCACAGTCATGACGTGCTGCGGACGTCGCAGTACGCTCGACGTCTGAATGACCGGCAGGTAGAGATTCGCATCACCGGTTGTCCACAGCGCCAGGCTCATGCCGATGATGCCGACATACATGATGAAGGGTCCCTGTTCACGCAGGTAAACGGTGAAATCAAAAGTACCCGACACAACCCCGCCAAGTGCACCAACGACCTGCAGAAACCATTGCGCAATAATCATGACAATGAACGGAATCGCAATCGCAACCCAGGCCTTGCGGGCGAAACGCGTATATTCAGGCATGACAATCGCACCGACGATCCAAGAGCCGATCACAATATTGACGGCTTTGAGCATCGTCAGGGGTGCATCGGCCCCGGCAACTCGTGCAGCTGACAGGTCAAGAAACGCAGTCCAGCCACCGGCCTGATCAACATTCAGCCAGATCGAGTACAAACCGACGAGTACGAGAACGGACACAGACGGCATGCTGACCCATTCGAGCCCCTTGACGCCAAAGTATGTCGTTACGGTAAACAATGTTCCGGCCAGGATGGCAACGACATAAAAACTCATGCTGTCCATATTGCCGGCCCAGGCGACACCGAATGCACCGACGACAATCCCTTGCCAGCCGATCAGCAGCAGCGCAATGATCAGGACGGGAATAAAGGCACCAATTTTTCCGTAGACCAGCTGATACAGCAAACCGCTGTTACACGCAGTGCGATAACCGATATAACCCACCAGTGCGCCAATCACGAAATTAGCCACATTACCGGCGAAGGTGGCTGCAACGATATCAGGCCAGAAGACCTGTCCGCTGCCGAGCATGCCGCCGACGAACAGGCCGGTCACCAGGAACCCCCAGCCAAAAGCCAGTGTCAGCAACGGGCCGGTGCCCCTGCGCTGATCAGCGCTTAGCGGCGCAACCGGATTATCTGCACTGTTTTTTTCCGCTTCAGAGTCGTAACTCCACCAACGCTTGATTCTGTTCATTTTCATACTCCCGCCTGCTGAACATTCCCGATCTGCAAGAGTGACTGCCAGCTGCACCGTGCTCAATCGCGCCTCAAGCCGCTCCTGCAGTATGTGCTTCAATCCGAAACTGCCCGCCCATTGTCGTTGCCGGGCGTCATTTAGTGCTGTGTTAGTATCCATGCACTATACAAAAAACAATCAACGGGAGCAGGATCATGTTTGAAAACTTTAATCCGACCAAGATGGCTCTTGATGAACAGGGCATGTCGCGCCGTTCAACGCTGGTCGGCCTCGGTGCTTTATTCGGTGCCTCGGCACTCTCCGGTTGCGCTCCCGCCGGTAAACCCGAATCTGCACCCGCACCGAGCCTTGGACTCGATTTCAGCAAACCCGAAGACAATCTGACGGCCTGGGTCAAGCTCGCTTCGAGTCTGGAAGACGGCAAAGAAACCTGTGGTTTTTTCTCCGGCACACAATATGCTGTGATCGGCAGCCAGGAAGTCATCCAGCCGCTGTTTCGCATTCAGGGTTTTGGCATGAGCCGGGTTACGAAACTACCGGATGGACGTTACGAGAACCTGCACCGCGAGGTTGTTTATTACCTGGATCTGAAGGAAGACCGCATCCTGGAAGAATGGCAAAACCCGTATACCGGCGAAACGGTCGAGCCCTTCCCCACGCATAATGATCCGGTCAATTCCTATTATGCGACCCAGTTTAAACAACGTTTCGGTAGCGAAGAAACTGGCTTCAAAACCGTAGAATTCCCGTTCGTGCTGCCCTGGGAAACCTTTGGTGATCGTACTGTCGTATCTTTTTCCGTTAATACTCGCTGGCCAACACCACTGCCTGAAGAAGAGTGGCCACGCGAACATTTCGGGCCATGGTATCGGACCAGTGAGTATTTCCAGATCCATGCGAGCCTGGCGGATCTGAATAATCCGGGATTGTTAAAGGTTCCGTACACTGGCGCCTGGCAAAAAGTGGCACCCTGGCATCCGTGGATGCTGATGGACAATCGTGATGGCGGGATATTCGGCGTGACCAACGTTTTCTCTCTGGACAGTACCGATGACCTGCCACCACACGTGCTGGCCTATACACAGGAACATTTCCCGAAGTACCTGCATGCTCCCGAAGAGTGGGTCGAACCGAATATGACGACCTGGGAAACCTTTGCGCAGGAACGAACGGCCGCCCCGCTCCCCGCTCAGTAACCGGGCAGATCAGGCTGCCGAACATCAGTTGTCGCAGGTTAGTTCTGTGAGTTCGTAATAAGTCTGCATGTAGCCGCCAATGTCGCCGCGCAGGAACGTAAAATCCCCGTCGTTCGTACACCAGATATCATAGGGCGGATGTGCTTCAGGCAATCCCGGCGAAGAGACAAAACGAAAATGTAATGCCTCAAAGCGACCGGCTCCCACTTCGATTGTTTCTTCGCCGACATACTCGACGCCAAAACCGATGCGAAACAGCATGGGTCCCGTGGCGCCACGGTGATCGGGCGACGAAAGCAGCATTTCATCGATACTCTGCACCTCTGTCGCCGGTTTCTCCAGATCGAACAGGCGCATATGCCAGGAATCACAGGCAATGGCGTGATTCTGAAATGTCTTCAGGCGTCCCTGGGTTTCCATACGTTGCGAGACCCGGCCATCCAGCAACGAATTGGTTTCGCACTCAGCGAAGTCAGGGCCGAATCGGAACCAGCCGCTGCCCATGAATTTATCGTCGACCGACAAGCGTACAAAGCAATCCAGCGGGTACCAGTCTTCATCAATACTGTAGGTTATATCGCGCATGACACTCGGGCGGTCATCGATTTCACAATGCGCGGTAATCGTGCGCTTGCCGTCACTGTGCACATCGACATGGAAATACTCGCGGCCCCTGATCTCGTCCATGCGTTCAGGCTTTTTGCTCGTATAGCTGATCGTGCCACGAATCGACCGATGATCTCTTTGTAAAATGTCGTCACTCATACTTGTTTCCCTTCATCCCGTAATCAGATATTTGTATTCCGGGGTAAATAAATTATTCACCCGCTACCGGGCGTTGCTCACCGCTAATCCAGTCGCTCCACGAA
The DNA here is from genome assembly GCA_002688175.1 of Chromatiales bacterium. Lineage (GTDB taxonomy): Bacteria > Pseudomonadota > Gammaproteobacteria > Steroidobacterales > SMWD01. The sequence goes on along the minus strand of NZCC01000030.1, from coordinate 48,181 downwards.
CCCACATACAATGATGCTCCATGCAGGCCGGCAGTCTCGAGAGCCAGCAGGGTGTGACATGCGGTAACACCTGAGCCGCACATGCAGGCAACCTCTTGCATGGGCCGCGCACCGATCCGTGGCCGGTAGTATGCCTGTAAATCTGCTGCCGGAAGGAAACATTTGTCAGCGCTGAGGTTATCCTGAAAGGGTGTATTGATCGCCCCAGGCACATGCCCGGCAAGCCGGTCAATCGGTTCACTTTGTCCTGCGAAGCGGGCGGCTGCTCGAGCATCCATTAACAGCAGGTTGTCGGCAGACAGCCCGGCCTCGACTAATTCAGCATCAACAACCGGCATCGAGCCGGGGCGAAGTTGCAATTTTCCGGGCTCAGGCGGCTTTATCATGGTCGTCATGGGGCCCTCGGCGCGCAACCAGGCGGTGAGTCCGCCATCAAGTACAGCGACGCCCTGATGCCCGACCCAGCGCAATAACCACCAGAGACGTGCTGAGACGGCGTTGCCGATGTCATCATAGACCACGACAATCGAATCTGAGCCTATCCCCCAGCTTTCGAGCAACCGACCGAATAGGGTCGGATCAGGCAATGGATGCCGCCCGCCCGCGCCGTCTCCGGCCACCGATGCTGCAAGGTCCCGATCCAGATCTGCATAGACGGCTCCGGGTATATGCCCTGCCTCGTAGGCCTTCAGCCCGGCAACCGGTTTCATCAGGTCAAATCGGCAATCCACGACCACCCATTTCGGATCATCTAGATGGGTGCGCAGTTCATCCACGCCGACATGGGTTTTACTCCAGTGGTTTTTCAAGTGCATTTCCTCCTGTAATCCCTATCAGCGGGTTGTCAGCACCTTGCTATCCGGGTGAAAATATCATGTTTCGTGGCTGAAACCTTGTAGATAGATACAGATATACGCAACGGCTGGCTTCACACTGCTTGCCGCTCTCACGAAACCAGATTTAGAAAGGACTCAGGAGTCTCTGCATGAATAAAGTTATGGTCTGCATGAAACGCGTTGTCGACTACAACGTTCGTGTTCGGGTTAAACCCGATCAAACGGGTGTCGTGACAGAAGGCGTCAAAATGAGCATCAACCCGTTTGACGAAATTGCTCTGGAGGAAGCTTTACGTCTCCGTGAGCACGGCAAGGCAAGCGAAGTGTTCGCGGTATCGATCGGCTCGGCAGACTGCCAGCAACAGCTCAGAACCGGCCTGGCCATGGGTGCCGACCGTGCGATCCTGATCGAAACGGATCAAGATATCGAATCACTGGCCGCCGCGCAGGTCTTACTGAAGCTGATTGAAACCGAGAGCCCGGACCTCGTACTGCTCGGTAAACAGGCCATCGACAATGATTGCAATCAAACTGCACAAATGCTCGCGGCGTTATGGGACCGCCCGCAGGCGACCTTCGCTTCAGAAATTGAGATAACTGATAACTCACTGCGCATCACTCGAGAAGTTGATGCCGGGCTTGAGGTCATTGATGTCGATCTGCCGGCAGTTGTCAGTACGGACCTGCGCCTGAATGAACCTCGCTATGTCAAGCTTCCGGATATCATGAAAGCCAAGAAGAAACCAATCGAAGTGATTGCGATCGACGAATTAGGCGTTGATACAACACCCATGTTTACAGTGTCTGACTATGCGACTCCGACGGTGCGCAGTAAAGGACAAATGGTGGATGATGTCGCTGGTCTCGTCGGGGCACTTAAAGATAAAGGATTTTCATTATGAGCAGTGTATTGATCGTAGCCGAACACGATGGGGCAACGCTGAATCCGTGCACCTCGAAAACCGTCAGTTGCGCGCAGTCGCTCAATGCCGATTCAATCGATGTCGTTGTATTCGGAGATGCGGTTGATGCGATTGCTGCAGAGGCTGCAACACTGAATGGCATTACCCGTGTCCTGACCTGTGATCGGAGCGAAAACAGCAATCCGCTGGCTGCGATTATCGCGCCACAACTGGCCGCCCTGGCGAAGGATAATAGTTATAACTATGTGTTCGGTCCGTCGACGACTTTCGGCAAAGACCTGATGCCCAGAGTTGCGGCCCTGCTCGGCACGGGTCAGATCAGCGACATCATGGAAGTTGTTGATGCACAGACATTCAAACGCCCAATCTATGCCGGCAATGCAATTATCACCATAACAGCAGCACCCGATCGGATCATTGTTGCGACTGTCAGGGTGGCATCGTACCGAGCAGTTGCCGATGACGGATCGGCAAGCATTGAGGCAACGACTACCAGTGCACAATTACCCGCGCACACACGCTATGTGGAACTTAAATCCGAGACAGGTGACCGCCCGGATCTGCAGCTTGCCAATGTCGTCGTCTCGGGTGGTCGTGGCGTCGGCAGCAAAGAAAACTTCGAGTTACTGTACAACCTGGCTGACGGTATCGGCGCCGGCGTCGGTGCCTCCAGGGCGGCCGTTGATGCCGGCTATGTGCCTAATGATATGCAGGTCGGACAAACCGGCAAGATCATCTCGCCTGATTTGTATATCGCGTTTGGCATTTCGGGAGCAATTCAGCACCTGACCGGCATCAAGGACGCCGGCACGATTGTTGCGGTTAACAAGGACCTGGATGCGCCGATCTTCGAGGTCGCGGATATCGGACTTGTCGGGGACCTGTTCGAGGTTATTCCTGAGCTTGGCAAGCAACTTGGAAACTGAGTAATAACAAGACCGCTCGCTCCGGGATCGCCTATTGGCACCCATGCACAACATGGGTGGTTAGACGCGTCGGTTGAAACCAGGCCAAACCATCGTTGCAGCCCCATAAACATATCGGGCACTACTTTCTGCGCTTTACTACAAACAGCAACGAGCGATAGTTATAACTAAGCGATTTCCACTGCTGCGTGCGTAAGATTTACATAAGCATTCTGTTCATTTAACCTAATACTAATAACCTCCCCCCTATGTCAAAACAAGCCCAATCACGGGTTACCGCTTGCTAGCATTCAAACTAGATTTCTGATGACGCGCCTCCTTTAAAAATAATAATTCAGGAAAACATCATGAATCTACGTAAATCGATACTTATTATCGCCAGCCTGGCGTTTGCATTTGCCATGTCAACGGTTCAGGCTGCCTCCGTTTCACTGACTCCGGCACTTTCAACTGGAAATGTGGGTGGCAGTGCAACTCTTGAGTTATTCATGGATTTCACTGGAGATCCAACACTCGGTGGTGGCATCGATCTCGCTTTAAGCGGACCAATTTCATGGGGTGGCTTCACCCCCAGCGCATACTTCAGTGCTTTGGATGAAGCTTTCAGCGACCACGGCTTTGTGGCCGCAGATGCTGATTATGAGATCCATTTCGGCAGTTTCGGTGGACTTGATGGAAATCATAAACTTGGTGACATCACCGTCGACCTGTTAGGTATCGGTACAGGCACCATCGCTATGGCCATCAATAACCTGGCAGGCTCTTTTCTAAGTGCATCAACATTTTCTACTCAAGAAGTTATCCTGAGTGGGGCTGAAATCCAGGTTAATACAGTGCCGGTACCAGCAGCAGTGTGGCTGTTCGGCTCCGCTCTTGGTCTACTTGGCGGTTTCCGTCGTAGGTTCCAGAAGTGATGTGCTATTGATACCAAGCAACTAACATGTTTGCTTGATATCAGCGCCTGTTACACAAAAAAGCCGGGTAACCCACACGGGATACCCGGCTTTCCTGTTGTATATCAATCGACTTACATACCCACCAGCGGCGCCAGTGAACCGAGAACTTCAGTAACTCTTTCCTGATCACCGGGCTTGGCCACGCCGATGATACATTCGAGTAACAAACCTGCCCAGATGGCGAGCACAAACGGTCGGCACTTGTTCAGACTGGCAAGCATGGATGCATTAACCTGATCATCAACTTCATCTTTTCGTAGTCTGCCAATACCGGCCCCGTAGTCAGGAATATATTTGCGAATCATCAGTCCGCACAGAACGAGGCCAGCAAAGATTCCCAGCTTAGCGATAACCCAGGGCGCTGTCGCAAGGTGTTCGCTGAAAAAAGTATAGAACGTTACCGAGCAACAGAGATAAACTACGAGCACCCAACGTAAATAGTAATCAATTTTTGTAACGAGTTTTCCGAGCGGTGTGCCCTCGTTGAAGTGGAGAAACAGCACCATCGCAAGCCAGCCGGGACCCAGGGCAAGAAATCCAACCGTCTGCCATAACTGGTGTTCTATACCAATCTCATCAGTCAACAACCCGCCTACTGTCAGCATCAGGGTCATGCATATGCGGGGCACAAAATCGAGATTGACCATTATCTTGGCCGCGGTTACTCGCGCTGAATTACTGAGCTTTGGATCAACGACCATGCCGCTCGAGTAGAACACGCCAAGATCTCCACCCAGCCAGTAAACGAACAGCAGCAGATGGAAAACAAGAAGAAAATCATAAAGACTCATGTATTATCCCCACATTTTTTAAAGTTTATCCAGGATGAATTCAGCAGCACTGACCTTGAATTCTCCCGGTGATTCAACATGCAACTGGACAGCGACACCGTCATCAATGATGATCGCAAATCGTTTTGCGCGTTGACCCATACCAAAACCGCTGGCATCGAGTTCCAGCCCCAACGCACGTGCATAATCGCCGCTACCATCAGCCAGCATCATGATCGTGTCGCCGACATCCTGATCCTTGCCCCATGCGTCCATGACAAAGACATCATTTACCGACAGACAGGCAATCGTATCGACACCCTTCAACTTTATAGCTGCGGCATTTTGCAAGTAGCCCGGTAAATGTTGCGCAGAACAGGTAGGCGTAAATGCGCCGGGCACAGCAAACAGGACAACTTTTTTGCCGGCAAACAGTTCATCGGTAGCAACTGAACCGGGACCGTCGCTCGTCATGATACTAAAACTGCCACTTGGCAGCTTGTCACCAACCTGAATGCCCAATTCTGCCTCCCGCTAACGGACTACCAACTTGATTATTGATTTTTTACCTGAACTGGCGGCGTATTGTACACAGTTGCCGAAACACGTTTGCCAACAAATCATCACCTGACCAAAGCGAGTGATAACCCGGGCCAGAATGTCACAATCTGCAAGCCGATCAACATCAGGAGTGCAAATGGCACCACGGCCCGGCATACAGTCCAGAACTCCTCGCGAAAAACGGTCATTGCGACGATCAGATTTAAACCAAGTGGTGGCGTCAGGTAACCGATTTCAAGGTTAACGACGGTGATGATGCCCAAATGTACGCTGTCAATACCTTGCGCTGCTGCGATCGGCTGGAGCATGGGCGCCAGGATTAAGATCGCCGAGCCAATATCCATGACACAACCGACCGCCAGCAGAAACAGGTTCATACCAAGCAGAAAACCCATACGACTGTCGATAACTTCACCAAGGCCCCCGATGAGCAACTCGGGCACCTGTTGGTAGGCCAGGAAAATATTAAGGCTCAGCGCAAGCATCAGTACCGGAAACAATGACCCAAGCAGCTGTGTCGTTTGCCCTATGACGTCATACAGATCGGTGAAACCCATTTCCCGATAAACGCAGATCTCTATTAGCATTGCGTAAACAACGGCAACAGCCGCCGATTCAGTGGCTGTGAAATATCCGCTGTAAATACCACCCAGAATGATCACCGGCATTGCCAGCGCCCAAAGACCATCACGCAATGCGCTCCAGGTCTCAATAATTGATCCACTCTGTGCATGAATCTTACGATTGCGCCATAACGCATAACCGGTCAGCAGTGTAATTAATATCAGTGATGGCCCAATACCGGCGATAAACAGGTCAGCGATTGAGGTCTGCGTCATGACGCCATACAGGATCAACGGAATACTCGGCGGCACGATGATACCCAGCGTCCCGGCCGCACAGAGTGCGCCGATCGCAAAGGACTTTGAATACCCGGCTTCAAGCAACGCCGGGTACATGATGGCCCCAACCGCTATTAGCGTGACGGTTCCCGATCCCGATACGGCAGCAAACAACGCACAAGACAGGATGGCCGCGATCGCCAGTCCACCAGGCACCGGCGCACTGACGGCTTTCATAAATCGAATCAATCGCGTTGCCATCGCGCCCCGCGCCATGATATTGCCGGCCAGGATGTATAGCGGAATTGACAGCAGTATTTCTTTATTGGCCGCATCCCACATATCGATCACGATGTTGCCGACACGTCCATCGCCCCAGACAACAATTGCATAGGTCGTTGCGAAGCCGAGAACGACCAGCAGATTCTGCCGGATAGCCAGCAGCGCAAGTACCATGAATGCGAGTCCGAGCCCGGCGATCACCTGTGCCCGCTCCCGTCATCAAAACCACGTGCCGAGGTAGTGGCGGACATTGCAACGGGCCGCCAACCCGGATACAGCGCGTAGATACCATGGCGGAAAGTTGCAATCAGAAAGACCAGCGGCATCACAGACTGAAACGGCCAGATCAGAATTCCAAGTACAGCGGAACGTTCACCGAGCATGAATCCGTCATAAACAATACTGACCGAAAAAGCTGTGAATCCCAGGCAAAACAGTGCCATGACGGTATCCTGCAACCGATCTAATCCACCCGACCAGCTGGCAGGCAACCAATTATCAGCAAACCGGGGTCGCAAGTGTGTGCCTGAAGCGGATGCCAGACCGATGCCGAACATGATGATCATCAGGTTCGCGTAAACACCCACCTGACGCGCCCAGTGCAAGCCCGTGCCGACGACCTCTCGACTGACGACGTCAGCAAATACGACTGCAATCAGCAGCAGAAAACAGCCAAACGTCACCGCACCCTCAAATCGTTCGATCTGCTTGAGTAGCTTAAAAATAGCCGGCGGCTGACACTTAGAATTCATAGTATAAATATATTATTAATTATTGTTTTAATTGCTTTATTTCAGGAATCATAACCATAATAATTACGGCCGATACGATATGCATGACGCCGACGGCTGCAAATACCGGCAGGTAAGAATAATGCTCCGTAATCCAGCCTACGGCTACTACAAACAGTGCGCCGCCCAGACTCCCGGCGGCACCGAACAGACCCCAGATGGTCGCCACATCCCTGGCTGGAAACAGATCGGCTGGCAGTGTGAAATGGCTGGATGCTTTCATTTGAATGGCAAACATCGCCAGGCAAATCAGTCTGATCGCGACCGGCGCCGAGTCGGCCAGAGCCGCCAGCAGCGCACAGGGCACCAGTAACGCAGCAACCCAGATGATGACCTTGCGGGCCGCATTGACAGACCAGCCGGAACGAATGAGTCGGGTCCCCAGCCAGCCACCGAATAAGCTACCGGCATCCGCTGCAACAAACGGGATAGCTACAGAAAAAGCCAGTGCCTGCAAATCAAAACCGCGTTCCTGAGACAGATAAAGAGGCAGCCAGGCAACAAAAAAATAGAATGCGCCATCGCTGGCCACACGACTCAGCAGCAACCCCCACACTTCACGATATTCAAAAAAATGAATAAATCCATACCAGGGTTCAACGACGGCAGGCTCACTACTCGACCCTTCGGTGGCCAGGGGACGATCGGCAAGGATCAAATTCCGCTCCGTCGCTGAAATACCCGCATGTTTTTCAGGGCTTTCGTAATACTTATGCCAGATAAGCAGCCAGACTAATCCCGATACTCCGGGTACGATAAAAGCCCATTGCCAGCCAAAAGAGACGATCAGCCAAATCAGCAGAGGCGGCGCAATGATCGCTCCAAGTCCTATCCCGGCGGTCACGATACCGACTGCCATCGAACGTTCCGCCTGCGGAAACCATTCCGCCACGGCCTTGATTGCGGCGGGCAGATTCATCGCTTCCGTAATGCCCAGCATTGCCCGCAGCAAAAAGAAACTCATAAATCCGCGGCCAACCGCATGCAGAATGCCGACCAGGCTCCAGGCGATAACGGCGAAATGGAATGACCGCTTGGTCCCGAACCGATCGACCACAGGACCCACTATGAGTTGCCCGATGCCATAGGCAAACAGGAACGCAGATCCGATCAATCCGTACTCGGTATTGCTGAGCGCAAATAAATCAACCAGAACAGGCCCGGCAACGGCGAAAGCCTGCCGATCAAGATAATTAATCATCGTGATCAAACACAGCAAAATGGCAATCTGCCAACGAACCGGAAATTTCAAGCTCAACCCCCTACAATGACCGCTACAGGCCAGTACGCCCCACCATACCGGTCAGGCTACAGGTGGGAATATATCCAGATCCCGGGAGGGACTGGCGTCTATTTTATCCATGCCCGGTTGCTTACGCAGCCCCGGCGCTACTTGATTCTCGCTGCTCAGCACATATATGCTGGTCTACTGACTAATACCTATAATGAGGAACGACCATGAGCGCCCTGCCCGAAGACATCATAACGCCAGCACAGGAAACCCAGGATTTTCTTGACCAAAAGCACCAGCTATTGATTGGTGGCGAATGGGTTGACCCAATCAGTGGGGAAACGTCCACCATCGAGGATCCGGCAACAGAAACTTTTATAGCTGAGGTCGCGTGCGGCGGCGCTGATGATATCGATCGTGCGGTAGTAGCTGCACGTAAAGCGCTCAAGGGCGAATGGTCCACGATGACGACACATGAGCGCAGCCGACTGATATGGAAACTGGCCGACGCACTCGAAACACGCCTGAATCTCTGCACCGAGCTGGAAGTGCTCGATAACGGCATGCCACGACCGATCGCGATGTATTCAATCGTTGCGGCCGGCGTGAATTACCTGCGTTACTATGCCGGCTGGGCCACAAAAATTCATGGGCAAACCATTCCGGTATCCCCCGGCGGTGCGCCAAACGGCGGGACCCTGACTTACACGCAACGCGAACCCATCGGCGTTGTCGGTGCCATCACGCCCTGGAATGCACCATTGCCGATGGTCATCCTGAAACTGGCACCGGCCCTGGCAGCCGGTTGCACGATGATACTCAAACCTGCTGAGATAACGCCGCTGTCCGCGCTACTGATTGGCCACCTGACCAAGGAAGTCGGGATACCCGACGGTGTCTTCAATATTGTCACCGGTCATGGGAGCGATGCCGGTGCTGCGCTCGCCGAACATGACGGCGTTGACAAGATTGCATTTACCGGCTCTACCGAGGTCGGCAAAATCATTCTGAAAGCTGCGGCGGGCAACCTGAAGAAAGTCACCCTTGAATTGGGCGGCAAATCTCCGGTGGTCGTTTTCCCGGATGCCGATATTGACCGGGTCATCCCGGGTGCGGCGCGGGCCGCGTTTTTCCTGCAGGGTCAGAACTGCATGGCGGGCACTCGAATGTTTGTTCACGACGACGTGTATGAAGAAGTCATCAACGGAGTTGCGTCAATGGCCAATGCGTTCAACATCGGCCCCGGACTTAACCCGGACACGGAAATCGGGCCGCTGATCTCCTCTGACCAGGTCGAGACCGTCATGGGTTACATTGAGGCCGGCAAGGCGACTAACGCGGACCTTGTCTGTGGGGGCGACGCTCTGACGGGTCCGGGTCATTTCGTGCAACCAACAATTTTCGGCCAGACCACAATGGACATGAAAATTGCCAAAGAAGAGATTTTCGGTCCGGTCCTGTGCGTACAAAAATTTGCCGACAGCGATCTCGATTCAATCGCCGAGCAGTGCAACAGTACGATCTACGGACTGTCAGGTAGCGTCTGGAGCCAGGATATTTCCGTCGCGCATCAAATGGTTAACAAGATCGACTCAGGCCAGGTCGCGATCAATTGCCATGCGGCCGTCGATCCGGCGATTCCGTTCGGTGGTAACCGACAATCCGGATGGGGCCGGGAAATGGGTCTGGAAGGCCTGGATTCTTACCTGAAAACCAAATCGACGACTGTCATGTTCTGATCCCCGCCCGGTTGGGTTTCACCTTGGTGTTATTGCCATGGCCGGTCGAGTTCCAGCTGGTGCCAGGCTTCGCCGTACATTAACGCGCGAAAGAAATCACTCTCATAAAGCATTTGCGGGTAGGCCGTCTCCGGCGCGGCCAGTTCGTCGAGCGCTGCAATCTGCACAGGCGTAAGCTCAATTTGCGTGGCACCCAGGTTATCCTGTAATTGATCGAGTTTACGGGCACCGATAATCGGCACCACGCAGGTTGTGGTCCGCCTCATCATCCAGACCAGAGCAAGTTGGGCCGGCGAACAACCCATTTCCCGTGCGAGCTCAGCCAGCTTTTCAGCTACCTCCAGGTTCTTTTCATCCAGCACCTGGGCACGTCGGGGGCTGTCAGCCAACCGGGTACCTGCCCGGCTACCCGGATCCTGATCACGATTGAACTTGCCGGTCAGCAGGCCACCCGCTAATGGGCTCCAGGGCGTGATGGCCATGTTTTGTGCATTTGCGAGGGCAAAATGTTCGCTCTCAATTGATCGTTCGACGAGGTTGTAATGTAACTGCATAGCCGTAAATGGGGTCCATCCGCGCTCCTCGGCGAGGGTATTTGCCGCTGAAATTACCCACGCAGGTGCGTTACTGATGCCAATATGCAGGATCTTGCCATTCCGGACCTGATCGTCCAGCGCACGCATGACTTCACTGAGTCCAGTGCTACCGTCCCAGGCATGCACCCAGAAAAGATCAATATAGTCTGTACCCAGCCGCCCCAATACCGAATTCTTCGCCGAAGGTCATCGTGCCCAGGCAAATCTCTGAAACCTTTAAACCGCTTTTTCCTAATGCTATATATTTCATATTGTTATCTACTTTTTATAGAAATCACATTAATACTGTTTTCAGCCACTGGAATGGCGCCGTTTTGCAAATTTTACTTATGAGCAGCAAGATAACGGTTCCAACCCTGAATCACAAAACAAGGACCCTTTGTAATGGATGCCGAAATTCCCACCCTCTCTACTGAATTCATTAGTTTGATCGGCTTTCGTCTGGCCTATGCGATTGCCATTTTCTTTGTTGGCAAATGGATCGCAAAACTTCTGACTGGCCTGGCCAAAAGAGGAATGGCCAAAGCCAATATAGAAGATACGCTCGAGCATTTTCTTGGCAATATGCTCTATTACACGCTGATGATCGCTGTCATCATCGCAACGATCAATAAACTCGGGGTACAAACTACATCACTGCTCGCGGTAGTCGGAGCTGCAGGTCTGGCTATTGGCCTGGCACTGCAAGGCTCGCTGTCCAACTTTGCTTCCGGAATCATGATAGTTATATTCAGGCCCTATCGTGTCGGCGACTTTATTGATGCCGGGGGTGTTACCGGGACCGTCGAAGAGGTACAGATCTTTACGACGATCATGAAGACACCTGATAATAAGAAAATCATTATCCCCAATAGCAAGATCATGGCCGGTGAAATTACCAACTTCTCAGCTAACCCGACTCGCCGCGTGGATCTCGTTGCCGGCTGCGGCTATAACGACGATTTAGATCAGGTTCGCAAGGTATTGGAAGAAATCATAGCCAGTGACGACCGGATCCTCGACGACCCCGCTCCGGCAGTTGCACTTGCAGAACTTGGCGATTCGAGCGTTAATTTTGTGGTCCGGCCGTGGGTCAAATCAGCTGACTATTGGGCGGTGCATTGCGACACCCTTGAGCAAATCAAAAAACGCTTCGATGCCGAAGGATTCTCAATTCCTTACCCGCAAAGAGACATTCATGTCTACAAACATGATATCCAATAAACCCTGGCCCGCCTGACCGGCTCTCATAAGTCCCTAACGCGTTTCGCGCAGTACAAACTGAAGCATTCGTTGCTGACGTTCAGGGTTATCCTCGTAAAAGAGCATCGGCGGATAGCGCATGCGATTGCCGGGCACCAGTTTATGCGGTGCTGCGATCAGCGCCGCCATGTTTTCCGGCGTCCAGACCAGTCCATTCTCACGTGCTTCGATAAATGAACCCGAATACGGAAATCCCGCAACAACAGCAGCAGGATTGCCAAAAATCCGGTACAGGTTGGGTCCGACCTTGTTTTCTTCGCCGTGTTTCAGGGTGTGGCAAAAACGACACCACATAAATGCTGCTTTTTGTGCCGCGTACTCTTCATCGGATATCTCCGGCAATGGCTCAGCGTAGTAATCAGGAAGATTCTTACCTGCTAATAATTGCTCGATTTCACTCTGGGAAACCCTGTCGTCAACCCCAAACGGTACAACACCGAACCACCAATATGGGAAATACAGGGCCAGGGCCAGGAATGCCAGTAGTGTTATGGCATATAGCATTTTATGACCGGCTGATGCGCTCACGTTAACTCCTTACTCGATTAACAGGATATCTGGTTACCGCGATCACACGCTGGAGCCGGGAAACAGTCTTTTCAGGCCTACGCCGTAGCGGATCTTCTGATAAACGCCAAAGGCAAACCAGATGACAAACAGCATCAGGTAGTAAAATCCCAGGGCACTGTGGAAATAACCCATCGACATGCGTAACGGCTCACTCTTGGCAATGAAAGCCGGCAAATGCACGCCGAATAGTACGACATCATGCCCGGCACCCCATGCATAGACAAAACCAATAACGGTCTCTACGGCAAACACCAACAATAAAGCAAACAGGATCGCTCGATTAAAACCAAAAGATGCAACGGGTAATTCACTCGGAGGTTCCGGCGCTGGTTCACGCAGCCACCAATAGATACGGATTGCCGCCAGAATTGAAACGATGAGGCCCATGGAATAATGGAAAAACATCAGCGGTTCGCGTTCCTCAAGTACCGTTCTGGGCATCTGGATAATATTCCACAACAGTACAATGAACGTGATTGCCACCAGCCAGCCCAAAATAGTATCTGTCCGGGACTGTTGTCCCGGCTCTGATTCATCACTCATTAAAGTCCCTCTTGGATGTTAGCCAACCGCTCCGATGCCGCATTCCTCTGCTTGAAGCGGGGTTATGTTAGCCATTTGCCATGCATCCAACCAGTCGGACGTAATTGGGCACATGGCCCGAAAATAACTGTTACAAACTGTCACAACTTATTGAGTTCTAAGTATTTATTTGGGGTTGGCTTTAAAGCAATTTGCAGCTAAGATTGTCCGCCTGCTGGTCAAGATGAGTCTGCATTAACCTATGAGTTCTACACGCCCTATTCGAGCATTACTGCGTGGACTAGAAGTCCTGCATGTTCTGAATAAACACAACGGCGCCACTGTTTCAGAAGTTGCAAACTCTATTGATTTACCGCGCACTACTACTTACCGGATTCTTGAAACACTGTGTGTCGCCGGTTATGCCTACCGTGCTGCATCTGATGATCGCTACCGGCTGACCATCATGGTTCGCGGGCTGAGCGATGGCTTTGATGACGAAGCCTGGGTTACACAAATTGCACGTCCATACATTTACGATCTATGTCGCGAAATAATTTGGCCGGTAGCCATTGCGACATTATCGAGTTCTACCATGCTGGTTCGCCAGACGACTGACCATCAGAGCCCACTCGCGGTTGAAAAACGTGGCCCGGGCTTCCGCGTGCCGCTATTAGGTTCTGCTGCCGGCTTGTGCTACTTGTCCTACTGCCCCAAGGAACAGCGCGACAGTTTACTGGATGTACTGGCTAATTCTCGTAAAGAAGAAGATCTGCCAGCCCGAAATCGCAAAAAAGTATACGACTCACTGGTTGAAACGCGTAAACGTGGTTTTGCCATCGCACATCGCATACGCAGGATTTCTGATGAACTGAGCATCTCGGTACCGATCATCGCTGAAGAACGATTACTCGCAGCGCTGACCTTTCGCTGTTCCAGTACAGCGGTACCTGAAAGCGAAGCTATCAGGAAATTTGTACCGAAACTTAAATCAGTTGCGCAACAGATCGGACAGGAATTTATTGACCAGCACAATACCGATGCACTGGTCTCTGCACCGACCACTTCAGTAGAGGAACTGGTCGATCCGGACTAACCAAAGAACGACTATCTGAATACAGGCGGCTCCGGTGCGTCCAGACCGGTTTCCTGCTTGCAACTGGCACGAATCTCATCGATCGAAGGACCAAAGTTAAACGTGGAGATTTCGTCACCACGGGCCTCGCGCATCTCTGCACGCAGTCCTTCGGTTGCCGCTTCATCCACGGAACCGTCGTTTATAACGACGCCGTAGTCCTTTGCACCATCTGCGGTAACCAGGTTGCGTTTAACATCTGCCAGTACAAGTTCGGCGTCGCGTGCAAGGGGATCGCCCCAGCCGCCCCCACCCCAGGTATTGAAGTACAACAGATCACCGGCATTGACATGGATGCCATCGCACTTCGATGGCAGCCATTCTTCGCTGCCGTCAATGCGCACTAGTCGCTTGGTCGAACGCAAACCAACCTGTCCGCCTATCACACCCCATGGATATGTCAGCCAGCGTTCGTCATGAATCGCGATATCGCCGTCCGCCAGAAAACGGTAGGCAACGCTCAGTCCATTACCACCGCGGTGCAGACCAGCACCACCTGAATCAGGAATTGTCTCGTATCGCTCTATGCGCAGCGGAAAATACGATTCGATAAACTCGTTCGGTACGTTCGTAAACCCGGGCCACAGGGAATGACCGTCAGGTCCGTCACCAACTGGTCGACCTGGAATGCCGCCGAAACCGATCTGGAATAGTTGAAACCATTCACCGTCCTTGCCCTCACGGTTGTCGTAACCAGAGTAGAACAAATGAGGGGAATCCGAGAAACCTGCGGCATTCAGCATTTGATCCGGCGCGCCGGATCCCAGTAGTGCCTGCAGTACGTCGAACAGACGTCCCAGCGCATGGGTGCGCCCCGAAAGCGCTGCCGGGAACTTAGGTTTGAGCAAGGTGCCCGCCGGGATACGAACATCGACGAGGTCATAGAAGCCGTCGTTGAAGACGATATGCGGATCCACAACATTAATCGTGAACGAACCGAAAAACATCTTGAACATGTCTTCGTTCAGATAAAAATTTACGGAACTCTGCGCCTGCGGGTCGGTACCCTCGAAATCAAAGATTGCGACATCACCTTCACGCCACATCGTGCATTTGATCTTGTATGGACCCATGCCCATGCCGTCATCGCAGATATAGTCCTCAAAGGTTCGCGGTTCTTCCGGAATGAAATTCTGAATGATGAACTTCATCGCTTTGTAATTACGTTCCAGCATGATGTCCATCGCGCTGTACAGGATATCGTCACCAAAGCGTTCCGCCATTTCGACACAGCGACGTCCGGCCGTCTTGCAGGCGGCAACCAGTGCGTTCAGATCGAAGCGATTCCATTGTGACGTTCGAACATTGTGCAGAATCAGCTCCAGTAGGTCTTCCTGCAATTCACCGTTTTTATACAGTTTGGTCGGTGGAATACGAATGCCTTCCTGGTAGATCGTTGTCGCCTTGATCGGGATGGATCCGGGGACCATGCCGCCGTTATCAGACATGTGCCCGAACATCGCGGTCCATGCGATATGCCGGCCGTCCTTGAAGACCGGCATCAGCACGATCCAGTCCGGAAGGTGCGATACAGCGGCATTACACATGTACGGATCGTTGGTCAGGATGATGTCACCTTCCTCGATCTCGGCATCATAGGCTTCCATGAAGGGACCGATGAACGAACCAAACTGGCCGACGACCATCTTACCTTCTCTGTTGGCGACCATCGGGAAACAGTCGCCCTGCTCACGGATACCGGGCGACATTGCCGTGCGGAACAAAACGGCGTCCATCTCGATGCGCGCATTCTTTAGTGCGTTCTCGATGATGTCGGCGGTCACGCCTTCGACTTCAACCTTCTTGAGAGGAGTGTCATTGGTCTCGATAATTCTTGCAGTCATGGTTCTCTCCTCTCCCTTACTTGCTCGGGTTGATCAGCAGATTGCCGATCTTGTCGACCGTGGCTTCGTGCCCCGGCAATATGACCGTCGTCGAGTCCATCTCCATAACGATCGACGGCCCCGGTACCACAATGCCCGAATGCAGCTTGGCGCGGTCATACAACGGAGAATCGTACCAGGCACTTTCATAGTAAAACTTCGACTCGTGAATAATGCAGTCCGTCAGTTTGGCGTCCGCCGAACCGAAGGAGCGCGCTGCAACGTCTTTGGCCTTGGCCTTCACAACTGCACGAATCATCAGGATCTCGTGGCCGTCGCTTAACTTGAAGCTGAACAACTGGTCGTGCTCGGCGTCGAACTGGTCTGTGATGACCGAAACACCCTGTGAATTCAATTCAGCTTCGGTGAAGTCAAGCGTTATTTCGAATGCCTGACCTGCATAACGAATGTCGGCCTGGTAGACGACTTCGAGCTCCTTCTTTGAAATACCATCAGCGATCAGCGATTCGGCCGCGCGATTCTGTAGGACCTTAAGATCCTCCAGCAGCTGTTCCTTTGTGGTGGCCTCGGCCATCTTGATGTAGGTACGAGTTGCCTCGTCCTGAACCGTTGTCGTCGCGTCACCATAAGCGCACAGCACGCCCGGACCCGGCGGGATAATGACCGGCCATGCGTCCGACAGGATCCCCATCGCATTCGCGTGCAGTGGACCTGCACCACCGAAGCAGACCAGCGCGAAGTCACGCGGATCGTAACCCTGCTCGACCGAGACGAGACGCAGTGCGCCAAACATCGACTCGTTGACAACCTTGATGATGCCTTCCGCAGCTTCCAGCAAATCAATGTCCAATGCGTCCGCAATCGTCTGCACAGCCTTATCAGCCGCATCTTTGGAAATTTCCATTTTGCCACCGAGCTGCACGTCGGACGGCAAGTAGCCAAGCACGACGTTGGCGTCGCAAACGGTTGGCCGGTCGCCACCCTTCATGTAGGCGGCGGGGCCAGGTACGGCACCGGCAGATTCAGGCCCGACGCGCAGCGCTCCGGTCAACTCCGGGACGAAAGCTATGGAACCGCCCCCGGCACCGACCGTACGTACATCGACAGACGGTGCCCGAACCTTGACGTCACCGACGAACGTTTCACGCCGGACGCGAGCCTTTGAATCCTGAATCAACGCCACATCGGTCGACGTACCGCCCATGTCGAACGTCAGGATGTCATCAAAACCGGATCGGCTACAGAAATAAATTGCACCGGTTACGCCGCCGGCCGGACCGGACATCAACATGTTAACCGGCGAATCAGCTGCCGCACGACCCGAAGCCAGGCCACCGTCGCTGCGGAGAAGCGATAGCAATAGATCATCGCCCATGCGTGTATTTAGTGCCGATTGCAGGTTATCAATGTATAACCGCATTTCGGGACGTACGTAAGAATTCATGACCGTCGTCTCGGTACGTTCGTACTCCTGCATTTCCGGGACGACCTCGCTTGATATTGAGATGGCCGTATCACCGAAAACTTCGCGTGCAATGGCCGCGGCCTTCTGCTCGTTATCGCCGTTAATGTAGGCATTGACGAAGCATATGGTCAGCGCTTCCACTTCACCGGTCGCCTTCAGCGTCCCGAGATCTTTACGCAATGCGTCCTCGTCCAGTTCACGGATAATCTCGCCCGATGCACCGATGCGCTCATCCGCACCGATGGTGAGCTCGAGCGGCGCCAGCAACGGACTTTTGTTGAAGGTCACCCAACCGCCGAGTCCTCCCGGACAGAATGAACGTGCAACCTGCAGGGTTTGTTCATAACCCTTAGTTGTCACCAGGCCGACTTTAGCGCCTTTCCCTTGCAGCACTGCATTAGTTGCCACGGTGGTACCGTGCATCACACGCTGAATTTTCTTGGGATCGACACCCGATTCATCGCAAATTCGCGCCACGCCATTCAGAACGCCAACTGATGAATCTTCCGGTGTTGAAGGAACTTTAGCGGTAAATGTTTCCCCGCTTTCCTCGCTAATTAAGAGCAGATCGGTAAACGTGCCGCCGACATCTACACCAAGACGGTAACTCATGTTTTCACCTTAAAATTATTTCTATAAATTTAATCAAACAACTGCTGCAGACACCCGGTCCGGCAGTCAACACAAACTTGACGCTACTTTTTTATTTGCAAAATACCGATGCTACGGGCAAATAACCTGATTGACCCGCCTAGCTGGCTTCTCTGTATTTTTCAGCGATCTGAGGAAAAATGCCAGCTTTAGGCAGCATGGCAGGCACACCGCGGCCAAGTTGCTCCTGCAGCCATTCGCTGGTTGCTATTATCTTCTCCAGTGACACTCCGGTCTCAACGCCGGATCGTTCAAACATATAAATCAAATCGTCAGTTGGGATGTTACCTGTTGCGGCCGGCGCAAATGGGCAACCACCGATTCCACCAATGCTCGCATCTATTGATGCCACACCGGATTCCAGCGCGGCCTGAGCATTGGCAAGACCTGTATTACGGGTATTATGAAGATGACAGCGAATCGGCAAATGCGGCACATGCTCACGTATGGCTGCAACCATCTCGGTGACCTGGTTTGGGACAGCAACGCCAATGCTATCAGCGATACCCAATTCGACCGGATCGCCCTGTGCAACCTGATCAACAATATCCAGTACGGTCTGCAACGCCACCTCGCCCTCAAACGGACAGCCAAAGGCGGACGACACCATAACGTTGGCACGAATTCCAGCCTCCTTGGCATCTCTGGCTATATCCAGCCAGGCCTGGATCGACTCATTCGTCGAAACCCCCTGGTTGCGCCGGTTATAGGTATCACTGGCAACGACAGCCATGCCGATTTCATCAATTTTGACATCGCGCGCCCGATCAAATCCGCGCCGATTTAATACGAGACCGATATAGGTCACATCCGACCGATCCGGCAAGCTGCGAATGACATCCTCTGCATCAGCCATCTGCGGAACCCGCTTCGGATGCACAAAGCTTGTGACTTCCAGACGCCTGATTCCGGCATCGATTGCCCGCTGGATGAATTCGACCTTGGCCAGTGTAGACAGGATCTCCGGTTCACTTTGCAGGCCATCACGCGGGCCTACCTCAATAATGGAAACTTTTTGGGAGCCTTCAGTCATTACTTGTTTGCAGACAGCTTAAAGAGACTTATTCTATACTATACGGTGCATGGGTCGAAACACCCATTTACGCACTGAACACGACGCCATTTTTTGTACAACCGTTACTACCACACCTGACTACACCAATCTACAAGGCTGGCTGTATCCAGAAGGCTGACCGGCAACTGACTGACTCTCGGAAAGGAATGACCACATGACAAATGAAGAGAAACCTAATACAGGCCCACTTGCAGATCTTCGTCTCATCGAAATGGGAACGCTGCTCGCAGGACCATTCTGCGGCCAGTTGATGGGCGATTTCGGCGCAGAAGTCATCAAGGTTGAACCACCGGGCAAGGGTGACCCCATGCGGGAATGGGGTCAGGAAAAGTCACATGGAAAGTCGCTGTGGTGGCCGGTCATTGCCCGAAACAAGAAATCCGTGACGCTGAACCTGCGTGAGGCTGAAGGCCAGGAAATCGCGAGGGAACTTATTTCGAAAGCAGATTTTTTACTGGAAAATTTTCGCCCGGGTACGATGGAGCGCTGGAATCTGTCATATGAGGAGCTCAAAAAAATCAATCCCGGACTGATCATGGTTCGTGTATCCGGGTTTGGTCAAACCGGTCCTTACTCCAAACGAGCCGGGTTTGGTGCCGTCGGTGAATCTATGGGAGGGCTGCGATATGTATGCGGCGACCCGTCAACACCTCCAAGTCGCATGGGCATCAGTATCGGTGATTCACTCGCAGCAACATTTGCGTGTATTGGTGCACTCACAGCCTTGCATCATCGTGAGCGCACCGGCGAAGGCCAGGTTGTGGACTCAGCTATTTATGAAGCTGTCCTGAATATGATGGAGTCACTGATTACAGAATATGACCATGCCGGTTACATACGTGAACGACAGGGATCGATTCTGCCAAATGTCGCACCGTCAAATGTCTATCCGACCCGGGACAATAATATGATTCTGATCGCTGCAAATCAGGACACTGTTTTCAAGCGTCTGACCGAAGCCATGGATCGGCCTGACCTGGCAGAGGATGAGAAATATCAGACTCATTCTGCACGTGGCGCGAACCAGGTCGAACTTGATGCCATCGTCTCAGACTGGACGTGCACCATTGATGCCGCAGAACTTGAAGAGTTGATGTCCGAGAGTGGCATCCCGTCGGGCAAAATCTACCGCGCTCCGGAGATGCTTGAAGACGCTCATTTCAAGGCACGTGAAGCCATCATTAAGACTCAACACCCTGAGTTCGGTGAACTGTTGATGCAGAATGTTGCGCCAAAATTATCTGCGACGCCGGGTTCAATTCGTCTGCCTGGCCCGGCGCTCGGTCAGCATAATGAAGAAATCTATCGGCAGGTACTGAACTACGATGATGACCGACTTGCGACGCTGGCTACCGCGGGCATCATCTGATGCCGGAAGACGAAGCGGCAGGATCATTAGGCCCCATTGCCTGTATTACTGTCACCGCGCCAGATCTTGCCGAGGTTGAGGCGGCCTACACCGGTTACCTTGATCATCGTGTGACGGGTCGCGGGATTGTGGACTCAACCCTTGCTGACCTGTGGCAAGCACCGGCGATGGCTGGCAGCCGGTACCTGTTGTTAAGCCCTGTAGCCGGTGAAGAATGTATATTCCGCTTTATTGAAACCAAGGTGGATCCCAACTACACCCCCTTTTCTACCTTCGGCTGGAATGCTGCTGAAATCATGGTAGAAAATGTCGATGAACTGGCGCTTAAGCTGGCCGGCTCGCCGTTCGAAATTCTTGGTGAACCACAGAATTTGTCTTTCACCGATGATATTCGCGCGATGCAGATCCTTGGGCCGGGCAAGGAGCTGCTCTATTTAACTGAGTTCAAGAAACAGATTCCGGAACTGGACACGCCCATCGCTCGCTGTCCTGTCGATCGTGTCTTCATAGTAATTCTCGGTGGCCCATCGATGGCAAACCTGCAGACATTTTACAGCACCACATTTGCTGTTCCCGGCGCAGATCCGGTCGAGTCGCGGGTCAAGGGCATGTCGGCTGCTTTCGGTAATTCGCCCGAACACAAATATCCTATAGCAGCGCTCCCTCTTGCCGGGCAGACACTGATTGAAGTTGATGAAATGCCGACGCAGGCCCGGGCTCGTCCTGGTCGAGATGACTACTTGCCCGACGGAATTTCGATTGTCAGTTTCGTTGCTCGCGATATCAGCACACGTGATGCACTGTCGTCCGACAGGGATGAAGCCCCATATCGAAATTTCGGACAGATAAGCTGTCTCAGCGGTTCAGCCGGCGAATTAATCGAAATTCTTCATGCCTGACAGGTATGCCAAGCCAATTTTTATCTGGTGAGTTTATTGGACCCGATTGATATCCAGTCTTTGCTGCTCTGGCTCGTACCACTACTCGGGCTAACCGGCATCATTGCCGGTATCCTTGCCGGGTTGCTTGGTGTCGGTGGTGGCATTGTTATCGTACCGGTTCTCTATCATGTGTTCAGTTCGCTGGGCATTGACGCAGAAATCCGGATGCATCTTGCTGTGGGCACCTCTCTTGCGACAATCATACCGACCAGCATTCGTTCATCAATAGCTCATCACCGCAAGGGTTCATTTGATTTGGAATTATTCCGACTCTGGGCACCGGGAATTTTTTTCGGCACTCTGTTTGGAACCTGGCTGGCTAACCGAGTTGAGTTTACGGCCTTGACCTCAATTTTTGCCATCGTGGCACTGATCGTCTCAGTACACATGGGTTTCGGCAGACAAGACCTGCGACTTGGGGAAGCGCCGCCCACCGGCCCGGGTGCCGCAAGTCTGACCGGCCTTATTGGCGCGCTATCAGCCATGATGGGCATTGGTGGAGGAACCTTGAGTGTCCCGATCATGACGTTGTTCGGAATCCCCATTCACCGCGCTGTCGGCACTGCCGCCGGACTCGGCATGGTCATCGCCATACCCGGCGTCATCGGCTTTATGATCGGTGGAGCCGACGTCACAGGAATGCCGCCGCTCAGTATCGGTTACGTTAATTGGCTTGGTTTTGGCCTGATTGTCCCGGCAACTATACTTACCGTGCCGCTCGGGACGCATCTGGCACACACCCTGAATCCAATACCACTGCGTAAGACATTCGCATTTTTTCTTGGCCTGACAGCCTTCAGGATGCTTTGGGATGTACTCTAGGTAAAATCGGAGTGTCACACTTGGAATCGTGACCAGAAGCAGCTCCTATTCGATGGTCACATCCAGTTCGATCACCTCGGGATAGGTAACACTGAATCGATCCCCTGGTCGGAGCTTTCTGCTGGCACCAACAGAGTCTGCAGACGGCTCCAATGCAATAAGATCACCGGGCCGAAAGCCGTAACGTTGCGATAGCCCGGATAGCAGGCGACCCACGTTTTCATCGCCGGGCCACAGGGGACCCGACCCAACTTCGACATCATTGATTTGCACACTGGCTGTTGCGCCAGACGGATCGCGAAATTCATCGCGGGTCACAATCGTCGGCCCTATTGGACAGGCACCTGGAAACTGTTTGCTGTCAAGATGCTTGCGCCAGGCAGTACTGCTCTCTTCTGCAGCGGGCTTCAGTCCGCACAAATCGATCAGCAGGGTGTATCCGGCTATGGCGTCGGCAGCTTCCTCCTCAGTCGCCTTGAAAAAAGACCGCCCGATCACGCAAGCCAGCATCGGCGTGCCCCATAGCACATCGGCATCGGGCCAAGGGATAGTGACCGTTGCGCCGGGTCCGACCGCCGCGTTCGGACTTTTTATATAACTGGATTCATTTGAATCTACAATGAGGACGAGTCCTGGCCGGCGAACCGGGGCCAATAACGCAGTTCCCGAATAGGGCAACAATGCACCATCCTGTAACAAGCGCTGTCGATCCGACCGTTCAGCAACTGCGACAAGCCGCTGAATACGCTCCAGACCATTACGGCCGGAGGCGATAACACTGACCACAGAATGCGGAATCCATTGCGCCTCGGATAGTGAACTCGGTGCAGCTGCAAGATCCAGGATATCACCGCTATCAAGTAATACACCGGGACGACCTGTGACTTCACGAGAATCGATCGTCAATAATTTCATCCTTAGCCCTCCATCATGACGATCAATCAGTTCTCGTTATCAGCAGCGTGAACCTCAAGACCATCAAGCTCAGCAATCATTTCAATCTGACAGGCCAACCGACTGTTTGCCCGCCGGTCCTGAATCGCATCCAGTAGCGAATCTTCCATTTCACTCATGACAGGTACCTGGTCAAACCAGGCTTCAGCTATATAGGTATGACAGGTTGCACAGGCGCATGCCCCACCACATTCTGCAACAATGCCGGCGATACTGTTATCCATCGCCGCTTCCATCAGGGAATGTCCAATCGGTACTTCTAGCACGTTTCTTTCGCCATTCGAGCCATGGAAAAATATGCGTGGCATACTGTTTGGTAAAATTATGGAAGTTGAATTATCAGTTTTTCGCCTGATCGCGGGCAAGTCGGGCCTGCTTTATCGCATCGTTGATGTGCGCAATTCGGGTTTGCTCACTTTCGATAAATTTGATCCAGTTTCTCGTGCGCTTCTTTATTTTCTTATCCTTTGCAGCCAGCTTGAAAGCCTTTTTTGCATCTTCAAACTTATCCGTTTCAAACAGGCATATGCCCAATAACTCCTGGGCAATTGCGGTTCGTTTCAAACCGCCCTTTTTCAACCCTGAGCGTGAGGCGGCTATGCAATCTTCATATCGACTGAGATTGAGATAACTGTTAGCCAGCCGGACATCGAGCTCCCCATCATCCGAATTCTTTGCTGCTTTCTTCAGTGGTTCAATGGCCTTTTCAAACTCGGCAGCCATTTGCCAAGCCTGGGAAAGCAGACGATAATTTGATTCGTTCGCTTCAACAATACCGTCAGCGAAGCCTTTTTCGATGATGCGTGCACCCTTATATCCGGCTTCAGCCTGCATCAACAATTGGGCCAATGTCACGATCTCTGCGCTCTTGATGAGCAGACCCTGATCATAAGCTGATTCATATGCGCCAAGTTGATGCTGTTCACGATCCAACTCGCCGTACATACCCGACAACATTGTCCAATATTCTTTTTTCGGCCAATTGACAACGAGGATCTCGAGAATCTCTGTGACCTTGGGGATATTGTTTAATTCATAGTAACCCGCCCTGAGCAGCAGCCACCAGCGTTCCTTAACTTCCTTATCACGCTGGCGAGCGATCTCAATCGCTCGTTCAACAGGTGCGATTAATTCCTTGAATTGATCAATCTGATAATGAGCAGAGCCAAGCATAATGAATGGTTCAGATGGCGGATTCTCTATTACCGCGATCAAGTTATTAAGAATCTTGATAGCACCTTTCCAGTCTTCGATCTGAAAATGTAATTGCGCCAGCGTGAATAGCGTATCGTTCCTCTCTCTTTCGCTGACATCTTCCTGCTCCAGGAGCGTCTCAAACGCCTTGATCGCTTCCTTATAGCGCTCCTGATTAAAATAAAGCACGCCATAAATTCGATATAACTGTATGGCTTCAGTGGCTGAAAGTTTTTTCCTGCCTTTCACTGCATCAAGGATTTTCACTGCACCCTGATAATCATCGGCTTCCATCAATTCCTGGGCTTCAGCAAATTTTCGATAGACTTTCTCGCTGATACCGGAAACTTGTGTTGTTTCTTCCTGCTTCTTATCTTCTTGCGCCAGCGCCAAACCAGACCATGACGAGTTATCGGTCAAGGGAACGGCAAGCAATAATATTGCCACCAGCACCGCATGCCGCAGGTAAAGATGCAACCGAAACTTGTGCGCGAAAATAATCATGCCACTAGCCAGATCCAAACCCTGACTTTACTCCTCAAATTTAAAGGTCAGCCGTGTACGAACCCCTGGCGAATCGATCGGTTCCCCGTTGACAACCCGCGGCTTGTACTTCCATTTCAATACGGCCTTGATCGATGCGTTCGTGAACACAGAACTTGAACATTCCGTTGCAACTGCGTTGGTGACTTCACCGGTCTTCATGACTGTAAATTCCATATCGCAGAAACCCTCAATCCCACGCGTTTGTGCCCGCCGCGGATACATGGGCTCAACCCGTACAATAGGCAGGTATTCCCCATCAACCGCAAAATCTGTGCCGCCCATCTGCATATTAATATCGACATTGACCCGTGACAGATTAACCTTGGGCGCATTCGGGTCCATAGCATCCATATCGGGTGGCGGCATTTCCGGCGGCTTATCTTCAACGTCAGGTGGTTTCGGCGGCTTGCGATCTTTCTGTTCAATGAGCTCTTCAGTTTTGACTCGAATAAAATCCATCATCCGAAAATCGACTTTATCACTCAACGCTTCCCTGCCCGTCGCAATCAGGAACTGCATCAGCCACAGCAACGCAAAAGTAACGATAACACCCGAAGATACTGAGATGCCCAGACGCGCGATCATTGAATCATCCTAAAAACAATCTGTCGGTTCAAAATGCGCATGTATTAACTCTGAAAATAAAAATCCATGCAGCTCAATTATTCGCTGCAATCGCTACAGTAACTTTTGCTTCACGTGCAGCATCCATAACTACCATCAGAGTCTTGCTATAAGAATCTTTGTCAGCCTGAATGATCACTGAACCTTCCGGGTTCTCCGCGTGCATACGCTCAATCTGGCCTCGGACACCCTGAGGTTTGATGCGTTTACGATCCATCCATATCTCGTTGTTGGCGCTGATTGCCACGATAATATTGGCATTTTTCTTATTGACGGCGGTCTTAGCGACCGGACGTTCTATTTCGATACCAGCTTCTTTAATAAAAGATGCGGTCACGATAAAAAAGATCAGCATGATAAACACAACATCGAGCATCGGCGTCAGGTTAATACCCTCTTCCTCTTCTGCGTGCCGATTATCCATTATTGATCTGCGCATAAACTAAACCTGTACTAACTATTCCTGCAACTCACTGATCGGTATCGGATTACGTCTGAAGCCTGCTTCGCGCGCAGCATCAATGACACCGACAACGAGCTCTGCCTTCGCACGCTGGCCGGCAAGTACGGCAATGGCCGCATCCGGATTCTCTGCCTTACGGCGGATAATGTGTGCGCTGACAGCACGAGGATCAACGTTTAATCCATCAATCTCAATCACACCGGTACTGGATATTTTTACCGCTATGGTTTTGGATTCAGTCTGGGTCTGTTGCACCGAAGGTGGCTTCATCCCATCGACGCCAAATTCACGCAAGAAAGACGCCGTTACAATAAAAAAGATCAACATGATGAACACGACATCAAGCATAGGCGTCAAATCAATCTCCGCCTCATCCTCATCCTGCATCTGGCTGATGCTGTCAACCCGTCTTCCCATTCACCCCTTATCCTTTCCGTATTCCTGCTTTACCCATGAGAGTCAAATTCAATAACAATTAATGGTCCATCGTCAATTCTTCTTCGAGCGTCTCAACCTCGGTCTCGACCCGGCGGGTCAAAATCGTCACCAGAAACACCCCTGACAATGCACCAACCATGCCAGCCATCGTCGGAATAGTCGCCTTCGATACACCTGAAGCCATTGAGCGGGCATTACCACTGCCTGAGAAGGCCATCGCATCGAAAACTTCGATCATACCGGTCACCGTACCCATCAACCCAAGCAGCGGACATAGCGCGACCAGGGTCTGCACGACAGGAACAGATGTATTCGCTGACATCGAGAATTGCGAGATCAGGCCATCGCGTATTTGATGCGCATTCCACGAGCGTCGTTCTGTACGCTCTTCCCATGTGTCTCGGATTTCCGCCTTGAGCTTCTTAAGCACGGTACGAAAATAAATCATCCGTTCGATGATCAGCGCCCACATTCCGAAGATAACCCAACCGATCAAGGTCAGGATCGGGCCACCGAGTTCCATAAAATCTCGTACGGCTACGAATGCATTGGAGAACCACTGCATCAGCGTAGCACCACAATATTCAGCATATCTGATCAGGCCTGTGCCGGGTTTCGGCTGCCTGCCGCACCGGGTGAACGTTTCTCGGCATGCGTGGCAATAATGCCCGCACTTTGTTCTTGCAGCACTTGCACGATGCGTCGACTGCGGCCACTGACCAGCGTATGCAGCAGGACCATCGGTATTGCGACCGTCAACCCAAGCACTGTCGTGACGAGTGCCTGTGAAATACCACCTGCCATAAGCTTCGGATCACCCGTGCCATACAATGTAATCGCCTGGAATGTATTGATCATGCCGGTCACAGTTCCAAGCAGTCCCATTAGCGGCGCCACTACAGAAATAATCTTCAGGAACAATAGCGCCCGATTCAACGCCGGTATTTCTTTGAATATCGCCTCGGAAAGCTTTAATTCAAGTGTCTCAGTATCAGCGCTACGGTTTCCTTCGGCAACGCTAAGTACACGGCCAAGTGCATTGTCCTGACTGGGTGAATCGCTATTGAGTTGAGCTGTCACCTTGCGGCTTGCCAAACCAAGCACGAACATGCGTTCAAAGGCAATCAGCAAACCGATACAACCCAGCGCGATTATCAGGTAACCAACCAGGCCACCCTGCTGTACGCGCTCTTTTAAATTAGGTCGGGCGATCAGTGAATTCAAAACCCCGCCAAGTGTTGGATCAAGACCAAAATGGACCAGTCCGGAGCTTGCACTGAACAATTCAGTCGTACTGTCAATATAACGGCTCTGTTCAGGCTGTCGCGGAAGTTCAGACACATTGCCCGTTGACGGCTCATACTTCAGGTACTTGCCATCTGCAATGATATTAAACAAACCAACGCGAACAATATCCATTTGCTGCTCAGTACCATCAGCTGAAATAACATTTGTCGATAAACGGATAATTTTGCCGCTCTCAGTCATTTCACGCTGCAATTCAAACCACAAACGTTCAATTTCTTTAAGGGAAGGTAATTGTGCGCTGCCGCCAATCTTCTTCGCCAGTCCTTCCAGAAACTCGCCACGATCCGGGTACTGAATATTTGTCAAAGAATTATCAAAACGAACCTGCGAATCACCGGAAACCTGCTGCATGACGCCAAACAGTTCCTTTAGAGAGCCGAGTCGTTGATTAAGTGTCGTGGTATATTCAGCAATCTGGACATCGTTGACTTCAAATTCACTTTCAAGTCGCTGACTGCGGGCTTCTTCCTGTGCTTTCTCGCGCTTTGCCGCATTCAATAGCTTTTGCTGTTCAGATTTAGCCTGACTGAACTTCTGTTCCCGAGCCTTGTACTCCTTGGAATCATTGACGCGACCCTGTTCAACCTGTCTAAGCAATTCGCTCATCGACATGGCCTTGTTATCTTGTGCAATGCCGGGCATAGAAAGGCTGAAAAGCCCTGCGACAATGGCTGCGGCAATCAGCGGCCGGATAAATTGGTTACTCATTAGTTGGCCTCCGGAGCGTGTACAGGCAGCATGACCAGATCCGGAGCTTTTTGCTTCATGGCAATCTGCAATGCAAACTTGATCTGGTTCTTAGAATCATTGCCAAGCGCCCGCCACTGACCGGCTGACTGATCCCATGCGCCTGATACCTGGCCATCCTGGCTCTGGTAAATCAGCGCGATACGCCCGACCCGAAGGTAATCAACTTCCCGGGTACCACCATCGATATTTACGGTGTCCTTGTAAGTCTCAATTGTGCGACCGTAGTCATTTTCAATCTGGTAAGCCTCGGTCACCTTGCGGAACTTCTCGGCTACCGTTACATCATCACGTTCCATCAGGTCCTTGAGATTCGCGACGCGTTCCTGTCGCTCATCCAGCAGAAAGGGAACATCAAGCGTAACGAACTGCTCAAGACCATCTATCATCTGCGTCATGATAGGTACGATTTGTCGGTTGATAACCTCAACCTGATCAATCGAATTGCGCAAATCGTTGATTTTGGCTTTCTGGTTATCTACCTGCAGCCCCAGCAACGTGTTATAGACCTTCAGTCCATCGATCTCTTTATTGGCAGCCTTGTATTGATCCTCAAGGCTACGGGTCTTCTTTACGACCCCATCGATACGTTCCTGTGATTCCTGGGCAAGTCGCGTACGCCCGTTTTGTTTATTTAGTATCTGGTCCAGCGACTGGCCAAAGCCGGCAGTTGAAAAAGAAACAGTTCCTGCGGCCAATATAGCCACGATCCACGATTTCCAATTAAATGGACTCATGAATGATCCCCTCGAAATATTCAAAATTAGATGATTTCAGAATTCTTAGTTTTGAGAAATTGCCATAATACTGCAAACAAAAAGCATTTCAGCGTCACTACTTTACTACAGTTACAATTAAGATAGCAGGGTCAGCTGCTACCGGGCAATGAGAATATCATAACTTGCAGCTGCCATTCTCTGTCATTCAGGGAGTTTGTCCCGAAAGGGTTAATGGCTAAAACCCTTGGTTCTGTTGTGATGAAATCCCTGGATTGCAGAATTCCAAATTAGCGACAGATATTAGGTAAAATCAGATTTCTGTCATTTGTTGCCGGGCGGCAAAGGCTCATGGGCGTATTGACAACGGACACGGCATCAAAGAATATCACCATCATGAATAATGTGTCTGTAATGATTCCGCGCCGCCAACCCATTGGCTGTGTGAAAATTTTGCGTTTATCGCACCTTGATCTCCTGCTGGCGGACCTCCGCAAGCGGGGAAGCGGGCGATCGCACGGCTGACAGGACGACACGTCATACCGACCCCGCTTCCCACCAGGTCGCGGGGTTTTTTTATGCCGAATTTCAGGGCCATTTGGGTTTCATCAACTGGAATCGGTGTAACCGGGCACTCCATCAGGACCGGGTGCCCGGAATTGATTTTTGATGAATCGCCAGTAGGCGTAGTAATTTGAGTGCGGGTCAACGGACCCGGGCAGATATAGATAGGGAGGCAAGCAATGAATCAGCGAGCCAATGACCGCGTCATTATATTTGACACGACTTTGCGCGATGGAGAACAGGCACCCGGATGCAGTATGACGCTGCGGGAAAAACTGCGAGTTGCCACTGCTCTGCGTGACTTGAAAGTCGATGTCATCGAGGCTGGCTTCGCGGCCGCGTCACCGGGCGATTTTGCGGCCGTTGCCAACATCGCTGAACAGATAGAAGGACCCATTATCTGCAGTCTGGCCCGCTGTCACCCGGGGGATATTGAAAAAGCCGCACAAGCGGTTGCACCAGCGAAACACAATCGTATCCACGTTTTCGTCGCTACGAGTGAAATTCACCGCAAATACAAACTCGAGATGGCCAAGGATGAGATCATCAAGCGCGCAGTAGATGCGGTCCGCATGGCCCGCGAAGTCTGCGACGATGTCGAATTCTCGCCAGAAGACGCATCCCGGACCGAACCAGCTTACCTGGCCGATGTCGTGGCAGCAGTCATCGAGGCAGGCGCCGGGACCGTCAATATCCCTGACACCGTCGGCTATACAATACCGGATGAATTTTCCGATCTGTTTGCCTACCTGAAAGCTAATGTCCCCGATATTGATAAAACGGTGCTGAGCGTCCATTGCCACAATGACCTGGGCATGGCTGTCGCCAACAGCCTGGCAGCAGTCACCGCCGGCGTCCGACAGGTTGAGTGCACGATCAACGGCATCGGTGAACGAGCCGGGAACTGCTCACTCGAAGAAATCGTCATGGCATTGAAAACCCGCTCCGGGCATTTCGGGATTGGCACCGCGATCGATACGCAGAAACTGTACCCAACCAGCCGCCTTGTCTCACAAATTACCGGTATGCACGTGCCGCGGAACAAGGCCATCGTTGGCGAAAATGCATTCGCTCACGAAGCCGGTATTCACCAGCATGGCATGCTTAAACACGCCTCTACGTATGAGATCATGCGCCCTGAAGATGTTGGGTTGAGCAAATCGAACCTGGTCCTGGGCAAACACAGTGGGCGCCATGCATTCCGTGAACGGGTAGAACAATTGGGTTTTTCCCCAAATGATACGGAACTGAACCGTGCTTTCGAGAAATTCAAACATCTGGCGGACCGCAAGAAAGAGTTGTTCGATGCCGATATCGAGGCGATCATCATGAATGTCGAGGGCGATCAACGTGGCCCGTGGATCCTGAATGAACTGAACACTTCGGCAAGTACGGCGGCACTGGCCACCGGTTCGGTGCACCTGGGTCACGAAGACGGGCACACGATCGAAAAAGCTGCCGTTGGTGCAGGCCCGGTCGAAGCCGCATTCAAGGCCATCGAGCAAGCAGCCGGGATTGAAACGAAAGTCAGGAATTTCGAGGTACGCAGTGTCTCAATGGGTGACGATGCCCAGGGCGAGGTCACTGTAACCGTTGATTATAATGGCCACAGTTACCGGGGTAACGGCATCAGCACCGACATCGTAGAAGCGGGTGCGCGCGCTTTTCTTGAGGTGATCAACCTAATCTGCCGGCAGCAGGCGGCAGGTACACTGGATGACAAAAATTCGCCAACTGATAAAGTCGCCACGATATAGGAAGGAACACTCATGAGCATCAACCGTAACGACTGGATCTGGCACAACGGCAAACTCATACCATGGGATCAGGCCCAGGTACATGTAATGACTCATGCACTTCATTATGGTTCATCCGTATTTGAGGGGATCAGGGTCTATGCAACGCCGGATGGTTCACAGGTATTTCGACTGCAAGCACACACCCGTCGACTGTTCGATTCGGCACGGATCCACCGCATCCCCATCCCCTACTCCGCTGCTGAAATTGACGCGGCGTGCCGTGAGGTTGTGGTCTCAAATAAACTGACCAACGGAGCCTATATACGGCCGATTGCATTTCGCGGTTACGGCGATATTGGCCTGGCCCCCAAGCCTGACCATCCAACCGATCTTTCCATCGCTGCCTGGGAATGGGGCACCTATCTCGGTGACGATGCTCTTGAAAACGGTGTCGACGTTTGTATCTCGTCATGGCAACGGGTAGCACCGAATACTATCCCGGCACTGGCCAAAGCCGGGGGTAATTACCTGTCGAGCACGCTCGTCAGCCTTGAGGCACGTGACCACGGTTACGACGAAGGCATCGCCCTGGCCGCAGATGGTACCGTCAGCGAAGGCGCTGGCGAGAACCTGTTCCTGATCCGCGACGGCGTCATCTATACGCCAAACGCGACGGCATCTATTCTGACCGGTATCACGCGGGCAAGTGTCATGATACTGGCCGAAGAACTCGGCTTCGGCGTTGTTGAACAATCAATTCCGCGCGAGATGCTGTATATCGCAGATGAAATATTCCTGACCGGCACCGCGGCGGAGATCACCCCGGTGCGTTCGGTCGACCGCATCGAGATTGGCACAGGCAAACGCGGCCAGATCACAAAACAACTGCAGGACAAGTTTTTTGGCCTGTTTAATGGCTCAACCGAGGATAAATGGGGCTGGTTGGAACCGGTGGGCGACGCAGCTAATACTTAAAGATCATTCGTAGAACAGGCGCGTAACACTTTGATACGCATAATATTAATACGGATAAAAAACTGCTGCCCCGATTGAAAAACTAAAATCCTTTTTTTAATTAAAATATTTGGAGTTCACAGGAATGAGCGGTAAATCGCTGTTCGAAAAAGTCTGGGAAGATCACTTGGTTAGCGCGGAAACACCGGCCAATCCGGCCGTACTGTATATAGACCTGCATCTGACCCATGAGGTTACGACACCACAGGCGTTCACGCTGTTGCGCGAGCAAGGCATGCCGGTACGCCGTCCTGACCTGACGCTAGCAACGCTGGATCATTCGACGCCAACTGTGCCGGTCACAGGTCTGAAGGACCTCGATGTCCTGTCAGAACCGGCCCAGGCTGCACAAATTCGCCAGATGGTGCAAAACTGTGAAGACTTTGGCATTGAGCTGCACGGTTTCGGTAGTGACCAGCGCGGTATCGTTCATGTCATTGGCCCGGAGATTGGCGCAACCCAACCCGGTAAAACGATTGTATGTGGTGACAGCCATTCGAGCACACACGGCGCATTCGGTGCGCTCGCTTTTGGCATCGGCAGCACCGAAGTCGGCCATGTGCTCGCAACCCAATGCCTGTTGCAGCGCAAGCCAAAGAGTATGGCTATCAACTTCAATGGCCAATTACCGGCCGGCGTAACCGCCAAGGACATCATTCTGGCAACGATCGGTGAGATTGGCGTGGATGGTGGTACCGGTCATGTCATCGAGTATCGAGGCAATGTAATCAGTGGCCTGAGCATGGAAGAGCGCATGACGATCTGTAACATGACGATTGAAGCCGGCGCGCGTGCCGGCATGATGGCGCCGGATGATACGACCGTTGAATTTCTGGCCGGACGGCCGCAAGCGCCGGGTGGCGCAGACTGGGAGCCAGCAGTCGAGCGCTGGCTCAGCCTGCCGTCCGATGATGACGCTACATTTGATCGGGAAATTGATATTGATGTGGCCAATCTCGTACCCATGGTTACGTTCGGCACGAACCCGGGCATGGTCGTACCGATTACCGCCTCGGTACCGGACAGTAATGGCGACCTGAGCTTTCGTAAAGCACTCGACTACATGGGTCTCGAACCGGGTCAGTCGATGCAACAAACTTCTGTCGATGTCGTTTTTGTCGGCAGCTGTACCAACTCCCGGCTACCCGACCTGCGTGCCGCAGCCCGGGTACTGAAAGGAAACAAGATAGCCGATTCGGTACGGATGCTGGTCGTGCCGGGCTCGGAAATCATCAAGCAACAGGCCGAGGCGGAAGGACTGCACGAAATCTTTCTGGCCGCCGGTGCCGAATGGCGTGAGGCCGGCTGTTCAATGTGCCTGGGCATGAACGGCGATAATTTGCTGCCGGGTCAGTTGTGCGTCAGCACCAGTAACCGCAACTTCGAAGGTCGTCAGGGCATTGGTGGTCGAACCGTGCTGGCAAGTCCTGAAACAGCAGCCGCATCAGCCATCAACGGACGCATTACCGATCCGCGCACCCTGCTCTGAACCGGATATTTGAAACCATGGAAAAACTGACACATATTCATTCCACGACAATCGTCCTGCCACAAACCGATATCGATACCGATCAAATCATGCCGGGACGTTTCCTGACCTCGACAACCAGAGAAGGCCTCAGTGAGGCCATCTTCGCCGACTGGCGTTATGATGTCGACGGCCAACCACTGCCCGACTTTGCACTCAATCAGCCGGGTGCAGCCGACTGCCAGGTACTCGTTGCCGGTAACAACTTTGGCTGCGGCTCGTCACGAGAACACGCCCCGTGGGGCCTGGTTGATTTCGGATTTCGTGCCGTCATCAGCACCCGGTTCGCCGATATCTTCAGTAACAATTCTCTGAAGAATGGTCTGGTACCCGTCGTCATCAATGAGGACACTCATAACTGGCTACTGGAACATCCTGGCGCCATGGTAGATATAGATGTCGCGGCAGCCACTCTGAGCCTCCCAAACGGAGTCAGCCTGAATTTTCCGCTCGATGGTTTTGCGCAGCACTGCCTGCTCGAAGGTCTGGACCAGCTTGGTTATTTACAGAGCAAGGAAAGCGAAATCAGTCATTTTGAACAGGTACGACCATGGAAGCCCTGATTGCAATTCTGCCGGGTGACGGTATCGGCCCGGAAATCATGCGTGAGGGTGTACGCGTCCTCGAAGCTGTTGCCGAATCAGCCGGACACCGGTTTGAACTGCGCGAGGCGCTGATTGGTGGCGCAGCCATCGATGCTGCCGGAGACGGCTTCCCGACCGAGACCCGGGCCATCGTCAAAGAAGCCGATGTCACACTGCTCGGTGCCGTTGGTGGGCCGCGATGGAGTGCGCCGAACACACCGGTGCGACCCGAAAAAGGCCTGCTGGACCTGCGTGCAGCCATGAATGTATATGCCAACCTGAGGCCGGTTAAAACGCATCCTGCCCTGTATTCGGCCTCTCCCTTACGCCCCGAATATCTCATTGATGTGGACATCATGGTCGTTCGCGAGCTGACCGGTGGCATTTATTTTGGCAAGAAGAACCGAACAGCTGATGAGGCAACCGATGTCTGTACCTATCATCGCAGTGAAATAGAACGTGTCGTGCGGATGGCTGCTCTGTTCGCGCGTGAACGAAATGGCAAGGTCGCATCGATTGACAAGGCCAATGTCCTCGAAACTTCCCGCCTGTGGCGCAGCGTCACGGATGAAATGTTCCGCGAAGAATTCTCTGATCTCGAACTCGAAACGATGTTTGTCGATGCAGCTGCGATGCATCTGCTGACCCGGCCCGGTGACTTTGATGTGCTGGTCACCGAAAATATGTTCGGCGATATTCTGACCGATGAAGCATCAATGCTATGCGGCTCCCTCGGCATGCTGCCATCAGCATCGCTGAACGAGGATCGGCGCGGATTATATGAACCGATCCATGGATCCGCTCCGGACATTGCCGGTCAGAACATCGCTAATCCATGCGCAACAATCCTGAGCGTTGCGATGATGCTTCGTTATACGCTGGCTCTCAAAGAAGAAGCTGCACTGATCGAACAAGCCGTATACGCAGCAATCGAGGCCGGTTACCGAACCGGTGACATTGCCCAGGCCGACACCAGGCCGGTCAGTACCTCGACCATGGGCGACCAGGTGATTGAACAATACCGGCAACTGGCCAAGGCTATCTAGGACTCACCGTTGCGGCAGCTTCAAGCCCCTGCAACACGTCACGGACCAGGTCCTCGGTAGCCTCAATACCGACTGAAAGCCGCACCAATCCATCAGAAATTCCTGCCTTGGCAAGACTTTCCTTATCAAAGGTTGCGTGTGTCATGGTCGCCGGATGTGCTGCCAGGCTTTCAACGCCGCCGAGAGATTCGGCCAGCGTAAACAATTCAACGGTTTCCAGGAACACACGGGCAGCCGCCATACCACCCTTTAGCTCAAAACTCAGCATGCCACCAAATCCAAGCTGCTGCCTGGTTGCGATCTGGTGGCCCGGATGTGATTTGAGACCCGGATAATAAACCTTGCCCACCACCTCATGCTCACTAAGAATCTCTGCAAGCGATGTGGCATTTTTCTCATGTTGCTGCATCCGCACGTACAATGTTCGTACACCACGCATGGTCAGAAAACTATCAAACGGTGAACCGGATAAACCGAGCGCATTGGCCCACCACTGCATCTGTTCATGCAACGCCTCATTCGCGGCAACGACAGCCCCACCGACCATATCACTGTGACCATTTAAATATTTGGTCGTTGAATGCACGACGAGGTCAGCTCCATGTTCGATAGGACGCTGTAACGCCGGCGACAGAAAAGTGTTATCGACAACCATCAGTGCCGCAACTGATTCAGCAAGTTTCTTTGTTTGCGCCAGATCGACAATTCGCAACAATGGGTTTGTCGGGCTTTCAACCCAGATCATTTTCGCACCCTCCGCCACAGCAGCAGCGAGCACATTGGGGTCCGTCTGATCGACAAGCCTGACATTAAACAGGCCACGATTCGCGAGTCCGTTCAGCAGCCTGAAAGTACCGCCATAACAATCCTGTGGCCCCACAACGAGATCATCAGGATTAAGCATCTGGCATGCCAGGGTCACGGCACCCATACCCGAGCTGGTTACAGTCGCACCAAAACCGCCCTCCAGATCGGCTAACACGCCGGCCAGTGCATCACGGGTCGGGTTACCGGTCCGCGTATAATCATACTCGCGCGGCTTTTCAAAACCGGCGAAGCTGAAATTTGTAGTCAGGTAGACGGGCGGCATCACCGCACCATGCTGTGAGTCGGTATCCACCCCTGCCCTGACCGCCTGGGTTTGTCTTGCCTTGTCCTTTTTATTCATATCTCTGCTGTTCCACCAAAATACTTTGCCATAGCTTTGCAGGGCGCGGAGTTTAGCCTGATTCGGTTAGTTGAATCCAACTGGATTGGCTGAAAATAATAAATGGCTGTTAAGTGGTTTCCAGCCCCAATACCCCGATCGTTCCACGGCCGGTATTTTTCCAACCGCGTACCCCGATGCATCCAAGGTATTTTGTGTCCGTATACCCTTCGGAAACCTTAAAGCAGCTTCGCTGCGTTTCAGAAGGGTATACGGACACAAAATACCGACCAGGGAAAGCCCTGCAACACCGATCTCCCGGTTATTCCATTGCATTGCTTGCAATGAACAGTATAATCAATTAATGTAATAGCGTGTTATTACAGTGATACGCCATGAAAGACCATAGAATACTGAGTGCACGCCAGGAAGTAGCCGCAGAAGATAAATTATTCAATGCGCTATTAGGCCTGCAGAGCATTGATGAATTGCGCGACTTTTTCCATGACCTGTGCACTCCCGCTGAGTTACAGGCCATGAAAGATCGCTGGGCTGCCGTCGAGTTACTCGCCGCAGGCACAACCTATCGAGCCATACACGACCAAACCGGTGTCAGCGTTACGACGGTCGGACGGGTAGCACGTTGCCTGACCGATGGCGCAGGCGGCTACCAAAAGGCACTTGAACGATTAAAGGGAATTGACGAATGATCGATAAACGAACCCGCATCAAGATTGCGATCCAGAAATCCGGCCGCCTGACCGATCACTCGCTGGATTTGCTCGAGCGTTGCGGGCTTAAGTACACGCGTGGCCGCGACCAGTTAATCGGTTACGGTGAAAACATGCCGGTCGATCTGCTCTTCGTACGCGATGACGATATTCCCGGACTGGTTCGCGATGATGTGTGCGATCTGGGCATTGCCGGCCTGAATGTCATCGAGGAAAAACGCCTTGAATTTGTCACCGAAGGAATCTCGGATCCCTATATCGAGGTCTGTCGGCTGGACTATGGACACTGTCGCCTTGCCTTCGGCTATCCTGAAACCGGCAGCATCCAGGCCATTCGGAGCCTTGAAGGCTCGACAATTGCGACCAGTTACCCTTTCATTCTGCGTGACTTCCTGAAGCAGCAGAATATCGCTGCCGATGTCATTGAATTCTCGGGTGCCGTTGAAATTGCGCCCAGTCTCGGTCGTGCGGATGTGATCTGTGACCTCGTCTCCACCGGAACGACCATGGCTGCAAACAAGATCCGGGAGGGGGAAACAATTCTTGAGAGTGAATGCATCCTGCTGAAAACCCCCGTGGCCATTTCCCCGGAAAAAACCGAGTGGGTTGACCGCTTGCTGCAACGGATAGAGGGCGTCATGCAGGTACGCGAGAGCAAGTACATCATGATGCACGCACCTAAAGTCGCCCTGCCCGACATCACGGCCCTGTTGCCCGGTGCTGAATCACCGACGGTTCTGCCGCTCGAGGGTTTTGCCGATAAGGTCGCCATCCACGTTGTCTGTCGCGAGAACATCTTCTGGGAAACCCTGGAGGCGCTTAAAGATGTAGGCGCCAGTTCCATACTCGTCCTCCCGGTAGAGAAGATGCTGGCATGACGACACGCATGAAACAACTCACCTGGTCCAGGCTTGATAAGGCTGCGCGACACGATGTACTGGCCCGTCCCGCCGTGACCAGTAACCCGGAGTTGGGCGAACAGATTGCCAGGATTATTCGCCAGGTCCGTGAAAACGGTGATGAGGCTTTGCGTGAGCTTACCCTGCGCTTTGATCAGCTAGAACTCGAAGCGCTGCGTGTCGATGCCGAGGAAACCAGGTTGGCCGAACAACAGGTCAGCGATGACGCACGGGCCGCCATCGCGACGGCAATTCGCAACATCAAATCCTTCCACACTGCACAACTGGCCGATCCGATTCGGGTCGAAACGGCACCCGGCGTTATCTGTGAACGCATTAACCGGCCGATCGGCGCGGTCGGCCTGTATGTCCCTGCCGGCAGTGCACCTTTACCCTCAACGGCGATCATGCTCGCCGTGCCGGCACAACTCGCCCAATGCCCGGTCAGCATCATCTGCACACCACCGCGACCCGATGGCCGGGCCGATCCTGCGGTCGTGGTGGCCGCCCGGATGTGCGGAATTACTGAAATCTTTAAAGTTGGCGGTGCTCAGGCCATCGCGGCCATGGCTTATGGAACCCAGAGCATACCGAAGGTTGACAAGGTGTTCGGTCCGGGCAATGCGTGGGTTACCGCTGCAAAAACGGCGGTTGCGGCTGATGCCGCCGGCGCAGCACTGGATATGCCGGCCGGGCCCTCTGAAGTCATGGTACTTGCCGATGGTTCGACAGACCCGCGGTTCGTGGCGCTCGACCTGCTATCCCAGGCGGAACATGGGCCGGACTCCCAGGCAATACTCGTATGCACCGATGCCGGGTTTGCCGATGCTGTGGCCACGGCAATCGAAGCCGCTCTGCCCACCTTGCCACGACGCGAGATCATTGAACGGTCCCTGAAGCATAGCGTTTGCCTGCTTGTCGACAGCCTCGCAGACGGCATCGGCATCGCCAATGACTATGCCGCTGAACATCTTATTATTCAGATTAATAATCCACGGCAATATATTGATTTAATTAACAATGCTGGATCTATTTTTCTGGGCCCCTGGACCCCTGAATCGGTCGGCGATTACTGCAGTGGCACGAACCATGTCTTGCCGACCTACGGCTTTGCGCGTAATTACAGCGGTTTGTCCGTTCGGGATTTTCAAAAGCAACTGACGCTCCAGGAGTTGACGCGTACGGGGCTGGAAGGACTGGCTCCGACCGTGCTGACCCTCGCAGGACTCGAAGGTCTGGAAGCCCATGCACAGGCCGTGGTTGTCAGACTCAGCGGTAGTGACTGCTCATGAGCAATGCAAAAGACCTGGCACGCCCCGAAATACGGAATCTGCGCCCGTACCGTCCCGCGCAATATAAAGATGACCTGCTACGCCTGAACGCTAATGAAACACCCTGGCGTCCGGCCGGTGACAACAGTGCCGACGGACTCAATTACTATCCTGAAGTACGCCCGTTTCGTTTGCTGGAAACACTGGCCATGCACTACGGTATCGATCCGGGCCAGGTACTCGTTACGCGCGGTTCGAGTGATGCCATTGACCTGCTTATCCGCTGTTTCTGTCGGCCCGCAGAAGACGACATTTTGATTTGTCCGCCGACCTTTGGCATGTACGAGGTTTATGCACAACTCCAGGGAGCCGGCATCATTCAGGTACCTCTGGATGCACAACAAGGTTATACGCTCGACCTTGCTGGTATCGAAGCTGCGCTATCACCACGGACGAAATTGTTATTTGTATGTTCGCCCAATAATCCGACCGGCAACCGGATTTCAACGGGCCAGATAGACTCAGCCTGCCGGGCTATCAAAGGTAACGGGCTGGTTGTCGTCGATGCGGCCTATATCGAATTTTCCAGTTCTGACCCGACCCGGGAACTACTCGACCGATATGACAATATTGTCATCCTCAGAACACTGTCCAAGGCATTTGGACTGGCCGGTATCCGCTGTGGAGCGGTGCTCGCATCGCCAGAGATCATTGATCTGGTCGGTTGCATACTGCCACCGTATGTCTACCCGACACCCTGCGCTGATGCCGCATTGGCCGGACTCGGTGCAGGCGAAGAACTTAATCAGCGAATTGCAACTTTATGCCGTGAACGGCAACGGGTCAGTGAAGCGCTGGTAAACCTGCCCGGTGTCGAACAAGTCCTGCCATCTGAGGCCAATTTTGTGCTCGTCCGGGCATCTGCGCCAGCCCGGCTCGTCGCTGCAGCAAAAGAAGGTGGAATACTGATCCGTGATTTCAGCTGGGATCCGTTCACCCCCGGTTGTCTGCGAATCACGATTGGCGCCCCTGCTCAAAACGATCAATTACTTAAAGCCCTGGCCGGACAACGGAATGAGGCGGAGAGCTAACGATGTCAGAATTACAGAAAATCGCCTTCCTCGATCGCGACGGCACGCTGATCTGGGAACCCCTGGATGAACAGGTTGACCGACTTGACAAGATCAGCCTGCTACCCGGCGTGATCCCGGCACTGTTACGGATCAAGGCGGCTGGCTACCAGTTCGTCATGATCACGAATCAGGATGGGCTCGGCACTGACAGCTTCCCGGAAGATGCGTTTCGTGTTTGTCAGGATTTTGTTCTTGAACTATTTGCTTCACAAGGCATCCTGTTTCGTGAAGTTTTTGTCTGCCCCCACTTTCCAGCTGATGGCTGCACGTGCCGCAAGCCCCTGCCCGGCCATATCGGTGACTTCATGCGTCAGGCCAGCGTTGACCGCGACGCGAGCTTTGTTGCCGGAGACCGGGATACGGACCTCGAGTTTGCCGCAGCCATCGGGCTTACCGGTTACCGGCTCGCTAACAAAGACGGCAAGAACGGCGGTCTGAGCTGGGCTGAGATTGCCCGCGAAATCTGTGACCAGCCGCGGCGCGCTACCGTGACGCGTAAAACCAAAGAAACTGATATCCGCATAGACCTCGACCTCGATCACGAGGGACCGATTGAGATCAAAACCGGCATCGGCTTTTTTGATCATATGCTCGAACAGATTGCCAAGCACGGTGGTTTCTCGCTGGCATTGACCTGCAATGGGGATCTTGAAGTCGATGAACACCACACGGTCGAGGATGTTGCGCTGGCTCTCGGCAAGGCATTCAGCACTGCGCTGGGTGACAAACGCGGTATCGGGCGTTATGGCTTTACACTGCCGATGGATGAGGCACAGGCACAGGTTGTGCTCGATCTCGCCGGGCGTGCCGTGTTCCGGTTTGATGGTGAATTCCCGCGCGACTCGGTCGGTGAATTGCCGACCGAAATGGTCGTGCACTTCTTCCGTTCATTGTCTGACAGCCTGGGTGCTGCCCTGCACATCAGCGTTGATGGCGAGAACACACACCACATGGTTGAAGGCTGCTTCAAGGCAACCGGACGTGCCATGCGCCAGGCGAAAACCCGTGTCGGCACCGAACTGCCGAGTACCAAAGGAACACTGTAGGACCACACCATGGAGGCACCTACGGTCGCAATCATCGATAGTGGCGGCGCAAATATCGCGTCGCTGGAATTTGCGCTGGCCCGACTCGGGATTACCGGTCAACTGACGGTGGACCCGGACACCATTACCGCTGCAAGTCATGTCATTTTGCCCGGAGTTGGTGCGGCAGCTGATTCAATGACCCGGCTCAAGAAAGCCGGGCTCACCGATTTAATCCCCGGATTGAGCCAGCCATTCCTGGGCATTTGTCTTGGATTGCAATTATTGTTCACCGCATCCGAGGAAGACGACACTCAGTGCCTGGGCGTTTTCCCCGGTACAGCCCGCAAATTTATGCCGACACCCGAGCGTGCTGTACCACACATGGGCTGGAACCGAATCACACGTACCCGCAACTCTGATTTGCTGCACGGAATCCCTGATGGTTCACACTTTTATTTTGTCCACAGTTATGCCGTTGAGGTTACCGACGATACGCTGGCCTTCGCCGAGTACGGTAACCCATTCACTGCAATCGTCGAACGGGCGAACTTTTCCGCTGCCCAGTTTCACCCCGAACGTTCCGGTGAATTTGGCGCACTGTTACTGAAAAATTTTCTTCATCGATAAATTCATGAATACAGCACGTAACAAACTTGAAGTTATTCCTGCCATTGACTTGCTCGACGGTACCGTCGTACGCCTTTTCCAGGGTGATTTTGATCAGGTCACCGAGTACATTCGTGATCCACTGGAACTGGCAAAACGCTACGCGGACTCAGGCGCTAAGCGCTTGCACATCGTTGATCTTGATGGCGCCAGAACGGGTGAACCGACCAACCTGCCGATTATCGAATCACTTGTCACGGTGGGACTTGAGATCCAGGCCGGCGGCGGCATTCGTGCCCCCAAGCGACTAAATGCCCTGTTTGATGCCGGTGTCACACGCGCCGTTATCGGTTCTGTTGCCGTCGAAAATTGTGACGAAGTGGCAAGTTGGATCACTGCCGTCGGCGCTGACCGAATTATTCTGGCTGTAGATATCCGCCTCGGAGAAGACGGTGAACCGGAAGTGCTAACCCGCGGCTGGCAGGCCGGCAGTGGTCAGTTATTGTGGCCACTGGTCGATTATTATCTCGACCAGGGCGCTAAAGAGTTTTTATGTACCGATATTGCCAAAGACGGCACGCTGCAGGGGCCGAACCTGGCCCTGTACAAGTCGTGCGCTACACGCTTTCCGAATGCTGAATTTATCGCTTCGGGCGGTGTCAGCCAACTTGCCGATCTTGTAGCACTTGAGCAAACCGGTATTACGCGGGTGGTCACCGGCAAGGCACTGCTAGACGGCCGACTTACACTTGAGGAGATAGCCCAATTCTCGCGCGACGCATAATCCCCTGTCTTGATGTCCGTGACGGACAAGTCGTCAAGGGTGTTCGCTTTCGTGACCACAAGGTCATGGGCGGCATCATGGAGCTTGCTACGCGCTACGTCAGCGAAGGAGCCGACGAGCTTGTGTTTTACGACATCACAGCAAGCCCGGACGGACGTTCGGTCGACCGCCGCTGGATCAACCGGGTGGCCGAAGTACTGGATATCCCGTTCTCGGTTGCTGGCGGGATTCGCAGCATCGCCGATGCCGAAGAGGTCCTGAATTACGGCGCTGATAAAATATCAATTAACACACCAGCACTCGCAACCCCCGGGCTTATCGATCAACTGGCCAAACGTTTTGGTACACAATGCGTTGTTATTGGGATCGACAGTCGCGCCGAGAATGATACTTACCACGTATACCAGAATACTGGCGACCCGGACAAAACGAGTCATAGCGGGCGAACTACAATTGACTGGGTACGTGAGGTTCAGGAACGCGGTGCCGGCGAGATCGTGCTGAACTGTATGAACCAGGATGGCGTTCGAGATGGCTACGATGTAGCGCAACTCAAGCTGGTTCGTGACAATTGCACATTACCGCTGATCGCATCCGGCGGTGCCGGTTCGATGCAGCACTTTGCCGAGGTATTCAAACAGGCAAACGTTGATGGCGGTCTGGCAGCCAGCGTTTTTCATAGTGCGACGATCAATATCGGAGATTTGAAAAAATATTTACACGAACAGTCCATCGAGGTCCGAATATGAGTAACACACAAGA
Source organism: Chromatiales bacterium (assembly GCA_002688175.1). Lineage (GTDB taxonomy): Bacteria > Pseudomonadota > Gammaproteobacteria > Steroidobacterales > SMWD01. Next base: position 4,266 of record NZCC01000030.1, on the reverse strand, counting down.
CATAGAATTTTTACTGACACTTGAAACCGTCATTGCATCGCGACGCGGCGCACGCATCGAAGACAGTTATACAGCAAAATTACTTGCGGCCGGTACGGCGCGCATCGCGCAAAAGGTTGGCGAGGAAGGCGTTGAACTTGCCCTGGCCAGCGTACAGGGTCAACGAGATGAGATTCTCCTGGAAGCCTCAGACCTGATCTATCACCTCCTCGTAATGTTACACAATCACGAGCTATCGCTGGCTGATGTCGTCCGTGAGCTCAAGGCACGACATAACTAGAGCGTCAGCGCAGTGTAAACAGTGGTGCCGGCAAAGGATATGAACAGGGTCACCGCATAACCCAGTAACAACAATAAATATTTAATATTCGTCATCAACCAGCTCTGACCGTAGACTCGCTTTATTGCAATCAGCAGGTATACCGGGAAATAAAATATACACAACCCGGCAATGCTTGAGGTAAGCCAGTCGAGAGACGGCAATAACCTGCTGAATAAACCCATGATAACGATGACCGAAAGGATCAGGAAAATGTATGCATGGTAATGGAACAGAAACAGAAGATGCTCGACATATTTACGCCGGGAAAGAAGATAAAGAAACTTCATCAGTAATGCGACGAGCGGGATAAAGAAAAACATCATCATCGGGAAGTTATCGACAAGCGCACTGCTCATGGAATCCCCGCTGTCTTGAATGATTTTCTCACAGGCCTCATGGACCCGCGCTTCCAGATCAGAGCCATTTAAAAAACCGATACCATCAAGCCGTATATCCTGGCATGAAAAATTATCGGCTTCGTCACTGTCTACGGACTCAATTCCAGAAGTCTGCTCCTTGCCAGGTAACGATTCATCGACGGTAATATCCAGGCTCATACCGAATATCGATGTAATTATGAAAAACAGAAAACTCAGGATGAGGTATATACGAAACGGCGGCAGATAATGCCCGCGTCTACCCGCAAAATACTCGCTGTCGCCCAGCGCATCGCTGAAGAATTCCCCGAGCGAGACAATCGGGGTTTTCACACGCTGACCGCAACTCGCACAAAATAGTCCGCTCAGTGTCGCGCCACAATTCTTGCAATATTCGTCTGCCCGCATCATTTAAAAGTATTTACCTAAGATTGAGATCGGCATAGTGCCTGAATATCAATTAACACAGAATCAATCGAGTCGACTGCGTCTTAATCTTAAAAACAACACAATTACTGAAACTCGAAACACCTATTCTTTGCCCGGTGATTAAAGGTTTTCTTTTTTCCACTGCATCGACATATAAATCCGATTGTAGCCACTAGGGTGATCAAAGAAGATAACCTCCTCCCAGTATCCCGGCTTCATCTTCCGATATTCAGACAGACCGAGGATTGCCTCAGAGAATCCATCAGGTTGTCGCGAGGCATTGAGAGCAAAGATATCTGCCTCTGCTTCATTGGTCCGGATAATGCTGTTAGTCACCGGGGCAATAAAAAAGGAATAGGTTGAGAACAGAGCGGCCAGCAGCGGCAAGCCCGCTATATCACTGATGTCCCGAATACCCCAGGCTGGTCTGTTCACACGGTCAAAGGCCCAGCGAATAAATATGAACCCGATTACCAGCAAAGCTCCAAACTCAACGAGCATCTCAGGACCATGATTTAGCGCATAGTGACCCATCTCATGCCCCATCACGGCTTCAATACTTTCTGCACTGGTCCGATTGAGAAGATTATCGTTGAGACTAATCCGGGTAGTACCAAACAACCCGCTTACATTAGCGCTGATACGCTTAGACTGCTTCGAAGCATCGAAAAATAAACATTATCAGCAGGCACCGCGTTGGCCCTGGCCAGGGACAGTATTTTTTCTTTTTGCGGACCTTCCTCCAACGGTTGATAATCGTTAAACAAAGGGTTAATAAAAACCGGAGAAACCATGAGCAGGAAGCTGAGCATAAGAATGCCCGCAACTGAACTCCAGATGATTCAGGTTTTTGGCAACTTTCGAATTAACAGATAGATCAATGCAATACCAAGGCCGCCCAGAACCAGCCCGACGCCAAGACCAATCAGTTGTTCATTAAACCAGCCCATGAAAGTAAGATTAGAAAGACCATAGTCATGCTCACGAACAAAGTCCCTATAAATCACAAAGGGCAGAGAAAGCACAAATACGACCACCAGGTATTGCATGACATATGCAATTGCCCATATGAACCCGATACGACCTAACCTTTCGCCAAGATCTCTCATCTTTGTAGAAATTCTGAATTTCAACAGGATCCAGGCAACCATCAACCCATACAGAAATCCCCATAGATTCACCCAATACCCGCCCTCGTAGTAAGCATCAGAGGCTGCAGACTGTTCGGAATCCAGTCGATTGAGATATGCCTGGGTAGCTGACTCCACATCAAATATCGCGCCAGGAGAATGTGTCTCAGCCTGCAGAACTACAGGCCAAATGAGCAATAAAATAAGAGCCGTTGCCAGGACTATCCTCATTTCTGATTTACCTCCGGCGGTCAGCCTGTGTGGTTACCGAACCAAGCCAGCGTTTGTCTCCAATAACCAGGAGACAAGCGCTGGCAATTACCAGAACCACAACTGTCTCCACAGCGCCTTCAAATTGCTGCATACCATCCCGTGACGTAACCCCGGCATATCGGACCCAGGTCCCGGCCAGTGAATTCCAAATCCAATGACAACTTAAGGCGGCCCAGAAACCAAAACGTAAATACAGGATTGAAAGCAACAGACCGGATGCTGTTGTACCGATGACATGGGGAATGCCAACCGGATTACCAAAAATCCGACCAAAGAGGTGCAACAATCCAAACGGCAGACTGCCACCAGCCAGCCCGGCCCAGGGTCCATGCAAACCATTTAGCATATGCACAACACCAGCCCGCATCGATGCTTCTTCGATCAGCGCAGGCCCCAGATTCTGCAAGAATCTCACTGGCTGAACGACCGCAACGAAAGAACCCGTTATCGGCTCGCCATGCAAGAAACAAAACAGCAACCCGCACGTGATGCTCACAATTAATCCCACCGCTAAACCAACGGTTGCACCCCGGGAACCCTGTTTGAGCTCGAGTGAAATAATATCGAGTCGAAATATTGCCAAGCGGATGACCCGGAATATGACTGTCGCACCGATAATTCCGATTGTTGCTGCAATTGCCCCCCTGACCCAGACATTGGTCGTCGCAACTACGAGGAACTCCATCGCAAGGGTGAAGAGCAGCATAAGGATAACGGGCACAAAGCCCATAGATAGCGCGATGCCCGAACAAATTTATCTTTGCCGTTGGTCACCAGTCATAGTTTAATAGAGACTCACGTAATAAACACAAGTTTATAAAAAAACCCGGCACCAGGCCGGGTTTTTATCCTGCATAAATTATCAGGAACTAACTACCAGCGATTGCCACGACCACCACCGCCGCCGCCGCCACGATTATCACGTGGTGCTCTTGGCTTGGCTTCGTTGACTTTTATTTCACGACCATCGAGGCTTGTGCCATTCAGAGACTGAATAGCCTTTTGCGCTTCGCTGTCGCGCGACATTTCAACGAACGCAAAACCCTTGCTCTGACCTGTATCACGATCTGTGATTACATTGACAGAATCAACCGTGCCACACTCGCTAAAAGTGGTTTCCAGACTGGTCTGGTCTGCTGAATACGGCAAATTGCCGACATATAGTTTCCTACCCATGATACCTCCTAAAGGTTCGATAACCGCTCAAGAGGATGAAAGCACAATTGCCGGCAGACTCGAAAGAAGCGATAAAGGCGCGGAAATTATACAGGTTTTCCAGAGACCGCAAACCCTGCCACCCCGGTTACTACAGGCAGGTTCGGATGTTGGGCTGAATAACGGGAGCAATATTCACCCGCACCCTGCTGCAACTGTACAATCGTGACACCATGAAAATAAGAATTGCATGTGCTGATGACCTGGAATCAATAGTCAGAATATACAATCAATCAATAGCTGCAGGTCAGAAAACTGCTGATACCACACCCGTTACGATTGCCGGCAGACAAGAATGGTTTGCGAATCATGCCCCCGAAAAACATCCGATCCTGGTTGCAGAAGAGAAGGAATCAATCGTTGGCTACCTGACTATCAGTGAATATCGACCCGGCCGAACTGCTCTCAGCCATACGGCTGAAGTCAGCTTCTACATTCATTTTGATCATCATCGGCACGGAATCGCTTCACGACTTCTGCAATATGCTATCGATATGTGCCCTTCACTGCAGATTAAAAC